>JAIEMH010000038.1 GCA_019752245.1 Flavobacteriaceae bacterium | reverse complement strand
ACAGGAACACATCCTCCTGGTTGACCAACGTTATCAATAACACCATTACAATCATTATCAATTCCGTCACGACAAACATCTACGGCACCTGGATGTATTGCTGCATTAGCATCATTACAATCTAAATTGTTTGTAACGTAACCAACTGGAGCACCAGAACATGATATTTGAGAAATATTAAAATCTCCATAAGTATCACCATCTGCGTCTGCATAGTAAGTAATTGTTGGATTAATATTTTGAACAATGTTTAAACCAAAAGTACCTGTTGAGTTAGACCATCCTTCAACTACAACATACACAAAGCTATGACCAGTAATGTTTATATTACCTAAATAAGATTGCAAACCGCAATAATCATCATTGTAAGCTAAATAACTACTTCCATCTTCAGCATAAATCCAAATCCATGAATCATAATTAGTTCCACTACATGTTGATACTGTTAAAGAAGTTGCACAAGGATCTAAGAAAACTTTATACCATAAATCTGGTGATTGATTTCCAGTGGTATTTGTGTAACAAGAAGCTGTATTTCCTGTTGTAAAATAATTTGCAGAATTAACAGGAATTGCAGTAGAAAGAGTATCTCCAGGAGCTGCATTTGGGTTGCTGTCATTACAATCTGTGTTGTTTGCAACTCCGCAAGCCACCAAAGGTAATACTCCTAAACCATCTCCATCTGCATCTGTGTATTGCAATTGATTGTCATTACAATCTAAACTGTTTGTAACATACCCAAAAGGTTGGCTACAAAATACAATTGTATTGTTTAAATCTCCAAAACCATCGTTATCTAAATCTCTGTAGTAAGTAGCATAGTTTAAGATAACAGCACCGCAAGAAACACCTGAAGTAACTGCTACATCACTAGTCCAGTTGGACTGAGAACCTGATAAATTAAAATTACTTAAAACACCTGTAAAACCATTACCGCTTGAATCTAAAAGACTAGTTATTGATGCATTATTTTCACCTTCAAATCCTTGATTAAAATGATAATTTGCTAAAAGTCCGTTTCCAGTGGTTTGAACCTCACAATTATAATTATTTTGAATCTCATCTATGCATAATCCACGTGACCAAAAACGAACCTCGTCAAAACTACCTTGAAAAGGAGCATTACCTCCATAAGGAGTACATGGAGCAAATCCGCCTAACTGTAAATTATAATTATTATTTAAATCTACACTAGCATTTTGAGGAGTAGTTGGATTAACAAGCGCATCTAGAACTCCATCAACATATATTGTTAAAGTACCTGAAACTCTAGTTAATGTTATTTGATGCCATACTCCATTATTTATAATCGCTGAACCAGAAAAAGAAAGTCCAGAACCAGGAATATTAATATTAGAAGTTTCAACACCTACATGACCATCTCCGATATTAATGCTTAAAAAATTATCATTGTTACAAGTGGATCTTTTTGATAAAAGGTACGTTCTATTTAAAGTAGTTTTAACTTTCAATTGTATAGAAAAATCGCCTGTTCCAAAATTACCTAGAGTTTCTCCAAACTGAACAATATCATTATTTCCATCATAATTTAAAGCGCCAGCAGCTATATGTACTGTAACTGCAAGTCTAACTGGGCTTTCACAACCATTAATTGTTTGTGAAGCATAATAGGTTGTACCTCCAACAATAACAGTATTACTTGAAAGTAATGTTCCTGAAGAAGGTTGTGCGTACCAATTAATATTTGATCCTGAAACATTAAGTGACGCTAAAGTAGCTCCAGATGAAACTGTTTGTATTGAAACTCCTGTTGGAGTTGCAACTGGACTAGGTTCAGTAATATAAAATGCATAAGTATAAGTACAGCCTATAAAATCTGTTATTAAACAAGTATACCATCCTGAAGGTATGCCAGCATTTAAAGAAGTGGTGACACCATTAGACCATAAATAAGTATAAGGTGCAGTTCCACCAGAAGGAAAAACCTCAAGAGAACCATCAGATCCACCATAACAAGAAACATAATTTACTGCACCAGATGTGTTAACATCATTCACAGTTAAAGTAGTATCTTGAGAAGTTACTGTTCCGCAATCACCTGTTACCGTCACAGTATAAATAGCAGCATCTGCTACTTGAACGTTTGATAGAGAAAGTGAACTATTGGTTTGACCAGAAATTGGAGTTCCAGCTTTATTCCATTGGTATGTTAATCCTGTTCCTGTAGCAGCAATGCTTAAAGTTACAGTAGAATTTTTACAAACTGTTTGCGCTATTGGTTGATTTGTTATTACTGGAAAAACACAAGGATTAGTAGTTGCAAAATTGATACTCGCATTATTTACACCACAATCATTGTGTGAAGAGATAACATAAGTAGTCGAACTTGTTACTTGTGTAGGAGTACCAGATATTAAACCTGTTTCAGTATTAAAATTCAAACCAGCTGGCAAACTAGGAGCCACTGCGTAAAAACCAGTTTCAACAAGTTTTTTTACATCATAAGAGTTTTGATCGCTTATATAAAATGCACCATTGGCATCTATTGCAATTCCGAAAGGACTATAATAGAAAGATGAAAAAACAGAAACAGTATCGTCTGGTAAAATCTCAAGTATTTCACTATTGTTGGTGTTAGCAACAAATACAGAACCAGATGGACTAGTTACAATTCCTTGTGGATAACTATAATTTGGATAATAAAGTGAAGTTATATTTCCGAAATTATCAATCTTTTTGACACTTGAATTATAAGGCTCAGTAACATAAATTATTCCTGAAGCAGTAACAGCAACATCCATAGGATAGTAAAATCCATTCCAAATTTGAACTACAGATCCTGCACTATCTAATTTTACTATACGACCATTGTACATATCGGCAACATAAACATTTCCAGAGATATCAAGACCTAGTCCTTGTGGACTACTAAATCCGTTTGCAAAAAAAGAAACTGTACCATTTGTTTCAACCTTTAAAATCTCATTAGTATATGTATTGGCAACATAAACAATTCCAGATGGGTCAGCAACCACATCAAAAGGACCATTAAAACCATAATTTATTGCAGTAGAAGAGCCATTGCTATCTATCTTTAAAACTTGATTATTATTGGTATCAGTTACATATAAAATACCTTGACCATCAACCGCAACTCCGTTTGGATAATTAAAACCCGAGGCATAAGTTGTTGTAACAATTCCATTAGAAACAGCATTTCCACCAACATTAGATGCCGTCAGATTAGGAATTGGTGCATTAATTGGATAATTTGTAGCTACACCAGCATAAGACACATTTGGCATACTATTAACTGTTAAAGCAACAGCATTAGAAGTTATTGTACCACATGAAGCTGAAAGTTGACATGAATAATTTCCGGCATTAGAAACAGAAGCATTGTTTACTACAAAAGTCGATTGTGTAGCTCCAACTATTGCAGTATTATTTTTTAACCATTGATAAGTTAAACCAATTCCTGAACCAGAAACCGAAAACGTAGCTGAATTTCCGACACAAACAGAAGTTGCCTGTGGCTGGGAATTAAGAGAAGGAAAACATTGAGGCATGTACAACTGAACTTCGGCCAATTGAAACATACTATCACCACATGTATTTGTGAAATTTACTCTGTAATATGAGTATGAAGTTGAATTAGAAAAAGTAAAGTTTCTAGTATAATATCTACTACCATTACATGCAATACTTCCTGTAGCAACTGAAGTAAAATTGGAACCGTCATTAGAGCCTAAAACTTGATAATTCATTGGATCTCTGCTAGGACTATCATTAGCTGTAGTGATAGAAATACTTGTTGCTGTTTTTGGAGCTCCAATAGAAACAGTAAATCCAAAACCATCAAAAGCACTAAAGTCTAAAAATTTTGAATAAATATTGCCATCAATAATATTATAATATTGTTCACCTCCAGGTGACGATACACTTCCTAATGGACTAATGGACATTGAGGAATTAAAAATTGGTGTTTGTGCAGCCGCAAATTGTACACTCATCAGCAGTAGCAGAATGAGCAACAAGGATAGCTGTT
>JAIEMH010000147.1 GCA_019752245.1 Flavobacteriaceae bacterium | reverse complement strand
AAATTATTTAGCAAAGCTAAAAGCCCAAGCATTTGATGGAGAATTAAATGAAAAGGAACTGCTTGTAACCAGTGATACAATTGTTTGGTTGAACGGAAAAGCATTAGGTAAACCCAAAGATTATGACGATGCTTTTCAAATATTAAAATCATTATCTAATGAAACTCATGAAGTAATTACTTCAGTTTGTTTTAAAACTAAAGATACAACTGATACAATTTTTGATACTACAAAAGTAACTTTCAATACACTTTCCGACGATTCAATTCGTTATTATTTAGACAAGTACAAACCATTTGATAAAGCTGGAGCATACGGAATTCAGGAATGGATTGGACTGATTGGAATCTCCAAAATTGAAGGTTCTTACACAAATGTAGTTGGACTTCCTACAGAAAAAGTATACAGTTATTTAACACAATCAATAACAAATAAATTGTAAATTTACAATTCGTTATTAGAAACCTACTGTAACTTTATAATATAATGGAAACCGAAGAAGAAATCAATGCAAAAATCTTGAAGATTACAATGGTAATCCATGATAATTATCCCGAATTATCTAAGTATCTAAATGAGATGCCAATTACAGTTCCAACAGATACAAATCCAGAGGTAAATGTAAAAAATCTTCAAAAGTATTATGACTCATTGCTAACATTGTTTAGAAACTATGTTGCTGAACATCAACTAAACTATATTAATCAAAGAACAAAAAGCGGTCATTTATAGACTGCTTTTTTCATTTAATTATATAAAAGATAATGCAAATTCTGTAAATTTTATTTTGTAGCTTCAAAATACCTTTGTTTTTATAAAACTATAAAAACAGTACACTATGTTGGAAACTATAAAACTACCTTTTTATGCTAAATTAACGTTTGTTTTGTTATCAATTATAGCATTAACATTCATTTTTTATATTGGACAAAACATCTTAATTCCAATACTTTTAGCCTTTCTGTGCGCAATTATTCTTAGGCCAATTGTAACTTTCTTAAAAACCAAATTACATTTTCCGCACGTTATAGCTGCTATTTTTGCAGTAACCATTTTTGTTTCTTTAATTATTGGAATATTTACATACATTTCTTTTCAAGTGAGTGATATCGTTAGTGATTTTGATAAAATTGAAAAAAATATAACAATACATCTAAACAATATTCAAAACTTTATTAGAGATACTTTTCACCTAAGTTCACGCGAACAAAAAGCCTACATCAATGAAGCGGCAACCGACTCAATGCAGAAAGGAAAAGAACTTTTGGGCGTAACACTATCTTCATTTTCTGATACACTTCTAAACCTAATATTGATACCTATTTATATCTTTCTGATATTACTTTATAGAACACATTTTATCGTTTTTTTGACCAAATTGTTTAAAAAAGAAGACCATCCTAAACTTTTTGAAATAGTAGGAGAAATTAAAGTTGCAATAAAAAGTTACATTGTAGGATTGATTTTAGAGATGATAATTGTTTCTATTTTAACGTCTGTTGGATTGATGATAATTGGTGTTGAATATGCAATTCTACTAGGAATAATTACAGGACTTTTAAATTTAATTCCTTACATCGGAATACTCTTTGCAGGAATACTAACCATTCTTGTATCATTAACTGGATCTGCCGATCTATCCATTATAGTTGGTGTTATTGTTGTAAATGTAATAGTTCAATTAATAGACAACAATTTAATAGTTCCTTTAGTAATAAGTTCTAAAGTAGAAATCAATGCCATTGCATCTATCGTAGGAATAATAATTGGTGGAGCAATTGCCGGAATTTCTGGAATGTTTCTCGCCATTCCAATCATTGCAATCCTAAAAGTAATTTTTGACAGAATGGAATCGCTCGAGCCTTGGGGATATTTACTGGGTGATGATTTACCAAAAACCTACCAATGGCACAATATTAAACTTCCGTTATATGATTTTGAAAATTTTACTGAGACAAGTACTTTTGACAATGAGATAAAAATTGAAATAGTTAAAAGCAATGAAACCGAAAACATATAGCTAAAAACGAATTTTTCAAAAACCTTTTAATCAAGCTTATACGCTCTTCTACCCTAGAGTTTATAAGCTTTTTTTTTATGTAACAATCAATTAAAAAGTGTGAATTTTATAAAACTTGAATGATTTTCTGTAACACAACTACTACACTTATCATGCAACTTTGTAACATCAAATTAAAGCAAGTAAAATTAAATTTAAAAACAAAAATTATGAAAATTCAATTTAAAAAAACCGCAGTAATCGTAGCTCTTTTTATTGGAACAATAGGATTTGCTCAAGAAACAAAAGTAGATACTTCGTCAGATTCTAGAAGTGATTTAAAATTTGGTTTAAAAGCCGGTGTTAACTTCTCAAATGTATATGACGAAGACAACCAAGATTATGTTGCCGATGGTAAAGCTGGTTTTGCAGCAGGTGCTTTTGTATCAATTCCGTTAGGAAAATACATTGGGTTTCAACCAGAGGTTATGTATTCTCAAAAAGGTTTTAAAGCAACAGGATCAGCATTAGGAGTTGGATACGAATTTACTAGAACAACGAATTTTATTGATATCCCATTGCAATTGCAAATCAAACCAATTGAGCAATTGACATTTTTAGTTGGTCCACAGTTCTCATATTTACTAGAAACTAAAAATGAGTTTAATGGTTCAACATCAACCACTCAAGAGGATGCTATTAATAATGAAAACTACAAGAAAAACATCTTCGGATTTGTAGTTGGTGCCGATGTAAACCTTGAGAATTTTGTAATCTCAGGTCGTGCAGGTTGGGACATTAGCAAATCTGATAAAGATGGAAATGACACAACTCCTAGATATAAAAATCAAGTAGTGCAATTAACATTAGGATACAGATTCTAATCTAAAAAGAATGAAACAATTGGGTTTCAATACTAAAGTTGAAACCCAATTAAAATTTTAAAAATTAATATCATGAAACAAGGAAATGTAGTTGTCGGATTATTGGCTGGAGCAGCCATCGGCGCAGTTTTAGGAATTTTATTTGCACCTGAAAAAGGTTCTGATACAAGAAAAAAAATCGCTAATAAAGGTAAAGACTCTTTAGACGATTTAAAAAACAAGTACAATGATGCTATTGATCATTTAACATCTAAACTTGATAAAGCCAAAAACGAAGGCTTAAAAATGTACGAAGATGATACTGAGTTGATAGAGAATACTAAACGCTAAACAATAATAAAATGAAAGATAAAGTAATATTAGTTGAAATGCTAATCGAGAAAATAGAGCAATTTGGTAAAACCAATTTAGAACTCTACAAGTTAAGAGCTATAGATAAGTCTACAGACGTATTTGCCTCTGTAACTACTCGTGTTGTGCTCTTCAGTATTATTGCTTTATTTTTCTTTTTAATAACAATAGGTTTATCACTCTATCTAGGAGATTTGTTGGGTAAAACTTATTACGGATTCTTTGCAATGGCAGGCTTTTATGCTTTTGTAACTATATTATTTTTAATCTTCAAAAATAAATTAGAAGACATTTTTAACAATTATCTTATCAATCAAATTTTTAAAGAAAAAAAAGATGCAAGTAATTAAAGATAATAAGTCACTAGCTAAAGCAATTGCTGACCTTGAAAATGTAAAAACCTCGGAAGCCAATTTACTTAAAGAGCATTTTTATTTTACCGTTGAAAGTTTAAATCCTATCAATATGGTCAAAGAAAAATTTAATGAAACTTTTAATTCACCCGATTTGAAAGGCAAAATTTTCTCTACCCTATTTAGTGTTGGAACTGGATTGCTAACCAATAATTTAATTGTTGGAAATTCTTTAAATCCAATTAAGAAAATGGCGGCAAATTTAATTCAAAATCAAATAGTCTCTTTGACACAAAACACAGATTCTATTAAAGAGAAAGGCCTATCCTTATTACAAAATACTTTGCAAAAATTGAAAATAAAATAATAAACGGATATAATCACAAAGTCTATTATTTCAATTAGATTGAAACCTCCAAAGAAT
>JAIEMH010000079.1 GCA_019752245.1 Flavobacteriaceae bacterium | reverse complement strand
TTGTGAGCATTCAATTTTCTGTTTGTGGGGCTTATTTGCAGTAGGGTTCTGTCGTACAAGCTTTTGTCGCATGAGGTTTTGCGAAAGTGTCATTTTGAACAGATTGGTTTTCATACAACTTTGAGCACCATCAATGTCTATCAGAATCTGGATCAGTTCCAATAACAATATCACCACCAATTTTATTAGCTAATGCTGTAGCCATCGAAAGAGCTTCTGGTTCTTCTGGATTTGGAGATTTTACGGTTGGAAAATCACCATTTGGAACTTCTTGCTCAGGAACAATATTCACGTCGGTATAACCGGCTTTTGCTAAAACTCCAGGAATTGCTTTAATTGAAGTTCCGTGAAGCGAAGTATAAACTATTTTTAAGTTTTCTTTTGCTGCAGTTGGTGTATTGAAACTTGCATTTTCTACAGTAGATTTAGCGAAAGCTTCATCAACAGCAACATCAATATATTCAATTAGATTTTCGTTTGCTTCAAATTTTATTTCACTATAATTTAATGCTTCAATAACTTCAATAATTTCACCATCTTGTGGTGGAACTAATTGTCCACCATCTTGCCAATACACTTTGTATCCATTGTATTCAGGTGGATTATGCGACGCCGTCAAAACGATTCCAGCATGGCAATTCAAATATTTTAATGCAAAAGATAATTCTGGAGTTGGACGCATATCAGAAAATAAATAAACATGAATTCCATTAGCAGAAAAAACATCAGCAACGACTTTAGCTAAAGTGTTACTATTGTGTCTACAATCATAAGCGATTGCCACTTTTAGTTGTTCACCAGGAAATGATTTTATCATGTAATCTGATAATCCTTGTGTGTTTTTACCTAAAGTATATTTGTTGATTCTATTAGTTCCAACGCCCATTACACCGCGCATTCCGCCAGTTCCAAATTCAAGGTTTTTATAAAAACTTTCTTCTAAATCTTTTGGAGACGATGTCATCATTAATTTGATTGCATCATGAGTTTGTTCGTCAAATGTAGGTGTTAACCACTCGTTTACTTTGTCTAAAATGTTTTGTTCGATATGCATTATTAGAATATTTTGAATTGCGAAAATTCGCAGTTTGTGTTTTTATAAGTTTACTTCTGTTGCAATTTTATAACGTTCTTCATTATTTTTTGTTCTAAGAATAATTTCTCCCAAAAATCCAGCAAGAAATAATTGTGTTCCAATAATCATGGCGGTCAGTGCTATATAAAATAATGGATTGCTCGTTACTAAAACGGTGTGATATCCAGAGTATAGGCGAATTAATTTTAAAGTAATAATGAACCCAGTAGATAAAAAACCAATAATAAACATTAAAACACCTGCTGCTCCAAAAAGATGCATAGGTCTTTTTCCGTAACGTGATAGAAACCAAATGGTAATTAAATCAAGAAAACCATTGATAAAACGGCTCATTCCAAATTTAGATTCTCCATATTTTCTTGCTTGATGTATTACAACTTTTTCGCCAATTTTTGCAAATCCAGCATTTTTTGCTAGAACTGGTATGTAACGATGCATTTCACCAGAAACTTCGATGTTTTTGATGACGATATTTTTGTAGGCTTTTAATCCGCAATTAAAATCGTTTAGTTGAACTCCAGATGTTTTTCTAGCTGCCCAATTAAATAATTTTGAGGGTAAATTTTTAGCAACTACAGAGTCATAACGTTTCTTTTTCCAACCAGAAACTAAGTCAAATTTTTGTTCTGTAATCATGTTAAATAAACCCGGAATTTCATCTGGACTGTCTTGTAAATCGGCATCCATGGTGATAATGACATCGCCTTGTGCTTTTGCAAAACCAGCGTGTAATGCTTGCGATTTTCCGTAGTTTCTAAGAAAACGAATTCCTTTAACACAAGGATTTTCTTTAGAAAGATTTTCTATTGTTTGCCATGAATTATCGGTGCTTCCATCATCAATAAAGATAACTTCGTACGAATAATTGTTGGCATGCATGATTTTTACAATCCATGAATGCAATTCTGGCAACGACTCTTGTTCGTTTAATAATGGAATAATTATAGATAAATTCATTAAGATTAGAAACTTTGATTAGCGTCTTTTTTTACAATAGCACCAATAATTAATGAATAAATTAATCCAATGAAAGCAAACATTACTACAGTTGAAGGAATAGCTATAACAGGATTCATGAATTTTTTAGAAAATGAAATAGCCATGTCAATTTGTTCAGAAGTCATTTCTGGGCTTTTTTCTGTCATAACAATTCTCATTTTTCTAAACATTTCTTCAAAATATTCTGGGAATATCATTCCAAAAACTGAAGAAAAAACAGAATAAATTAATCCTGCAATTACACAAATCGTAACTCCAATTTTTAAGCATTGTCCAAAGGATACAAATCCTGAGTTTAATTTCATTTTGTAATTATCACATCCTAAATAAATGAAAACCAAGGGTAATAAAAGGAAATTCAATACATTAATTGTGATTCCGTAACTTCTATTAGTTTGCGGGTCAATATTCATTACATATCCAATTACAAACTCTAAAATCATTATCACTCCAAAAAGTAAACCATAAATTAAACCAGACTTTGCAGGAGAAGCAGTATTTTCCATTTTTTTATTATTAAGAATTAATCCACAAATATACTAATTCCATTATTATTGCAGAATATATAATTCAATTAAAAAAAGTTGATTAATCGTTTGATTATTGAAAAATAATTGTATTTTTGCACTCTCAAATTAAAAACAATAATTAAAAGCTGTAGCCAGTTGATACCTTTTGTAATGAAAGCCTCACAACTAACTACTTCATAACAAATAAAAGATTTACACAATGAAACAAGGAATTCACCCAGAAAATTACAGATTAGTTGCTTTTAAAGACATGTCAAATGAAGATGTTTTTATCACTAAATCAACAGTAGAAACAAAAGAAACTATTACTCACGAAGGAGTTGAATATCCAGTTTATAAAATGGAGATCTCTAGAACATCGCACCCATTTTACACAGGTAAATCTAAACTTATTGATACTGCAGGACGTATTGATAAATTTAAAACAAAATACGCTAAACACGCTAAATAATTATTTAGATGTTCAAATTTTATTAAAACCTCGAATTTTTTCGAGGTTTTTTTATGAAATAAACTTTGTAACTTTGAAATCTAAAATAATGGGCAGTTGCATAAGTTCATTTCGCAGCTAGTCTATAAAAATGATAATAAAATGAACTATATACTTTTCGACGGAACAGTGCGTAACGCACTTTTACCATTTACTTTTACAAGACCTGTAGCCGAAATTCGTATTGGGATTTTAACCATTCGTGAAAAATGGGAAAAATATTTAGGATCTACAACTACAACTGTAACCGAAGAATATCTTTCAGAAAAATACCCAATGGTTGAACTTGAAGAAAACGTAATGATTAATGCATCGTTTTTACCAAATGATATTTTATCCGAAATGGTGAAAAATCTTGAAGCCAATCAAGCTATTTTTAAAGGTGATGAAGTTATTGCTTTTTTTACTACCGAAAATCAAGAAGAAGTAGATTTTGATACTTACGAAATTATAGAGTTTACTGATGATTGCTTAACTATAGCGAATACATGGGATATTTTTGCTAAAAATGATGCTGCTCTGAGAGAAGATTTCGATCTAATTACAGACGATAGAACATCACAACCCATTCCGAAAAGTGTGAATGTAATTGCACCCGAAAATATTTTCATCGAAGAAGGCGCAAAGCTTGAATTTGTAACTTTAAATGCATCAACCGGACCAATTTATATAGGCAAAAATGCTGAAATCATGGAAGGTTCAGTGATTCGTGGACCATTTGCTTTGTGTGAATCGGGTAGGGTTAAGTTGGCTTCTAAGGTTTATGGAGCTACAACAGTTGGTCCACATTCTGTGATTGGAGGTGAAGTTAGTAATTCTGTTTTATTTGGTTATTCTAACAAGGGACATGATGGATTTTTAGGAAATTCTGTTCTTGGCGAATGGTGTAACATAGGAGCTG
>JAIEMH010000208.1 GCA_019752245.1 Flavobacteriaceae bacterium | reverse complement strand
CCTCAACCACAATCACATAAATTTGGCTTAACTTATTTTATAAGTCAACGAAAAACATTACACAACCTGTGCCATGGAGTGCAAACAATTTATCACTTTTAGATACCAAGGCAATTGAAACTAGATTAATTAGTCTTTATGGACAATTAGACCGATATCTTTTTTCGCATAATATTGATATGGATAAGCTTATAAAAGAAAGTGATTTGGCTTCTAAACTTAAGTTCAATTATTTTACCGATTTTTTCAATTCAGTTATTGGTACAATTAGTAGTTTCGGAATTGGGTTAGTAACTGTATTTTTTATTAGTTTCTTTTTTCTTAAAGATAAAGTTCAGTTTATTATTGGAATTAAAAAAATTCTACCAGACCAAAACGAAGATAAAATTCTTAATTCTATAGAAAAAACAAGACATTTATTGACAAGATACTTTATTGGATTACTAGTACAACTCACCATAATTTGTATTTTATATTTAATAGTTTTAATAATTTTTGGAGTAGAAAATGCTTTTGTAATTGCTTTTTTATGTGCCATTTTAAATATCATTCCCTACATAGGTCCGTTTATAGGATCAATTCTTGCCGGAATACTTACTATGTTGAGCAATATAAACAGTGATTTTCAAACAGTAACACTGCCAACAACAATCTATGTTACAATAGGTTTTTTTATTGTACAGCTTATCGATAACAATGTTTCATCTCCTATTATTTTTTCAAAAAGTGTCAATTCGCATCCCTTAGAAATATTTTTGGTAATATTAATTATTGGAATTCTTTTTGGAATCTCAGGAATGATAGTAGCCATACCATTATACACTACTTTAAAAGTTATTGGTAAAGAGTTTTTTCCAGATAATAAAATCATAAAAGTTCTGACTAAAAATCTTTAAAAAATACTACATTCAAATTACCAAAATTGATTCTTATGGATTTTTTCGAAATTTTAAAGCCCGAAATTCAAGAGTATATCTATGAAATGACAGGTACAACTATTTCCAAATTAGCGCTAAAAAAGAATCCGTTTCCAGAAATTGATTTTAAAATTATTTTAAATCAAATTGAAGCTCGATCTAAAAGCAAAGACAAACTTCCTTCATGGTACGCTGCAAAAAACATTCTTTTTCCTGCTAAAATTTCAATAGAGCAAACCTCTTCAGAAACAACAGCACTGTACAAATCGGAAATTGTTTTTGGTGAAACTATAATCGATTTATCTGGCGGATTTGGTGTAGATGATTTTTACTTTTCTAAAAAAATAAATCAAGTAATTCATTGTGAAATCAATACCGAATTATCAACTATTGTAGCTCACAATTGTATTCAATTAAACACCAATAACATTACATGTTATAAAGGAGATAGCACAGAAATAATTAAAAACCTAAATCTAAATTTTGATTGGATATACATCGATCCTTCAAGAAGAAATGATGCCAAGGGAAAAGTATTTATGCTCAAAGATTGCTTGCCAAATGTGCCTTTACTTCAAGATTTTTATTTTCAATATTCTAATAATATTCTAATAAAAACAGCTCCTATCTTAGACATTACAGCTGGATTAACTGAACTAAAAAATGTAAAAAAAATTCATATCGTTGCTGTTGATAACGAAGTAAAAGAACTTTTATGGGAAATTGAAAACTTGTATCAAAAAGAAATAACTATTAAAACAGTCAATTTCAACAATCATAAAAGAGAAAGTTTTGAGTTTCTTTTGAATTCAGAAAACCATTCAAATTTTAGTTTACCAAAAAAATACCTTTACGAACCAAATGCCGCCATAATGAAATCTGGTGGTTTTACCGATGTTGGCACTCATTATCAATTTGACAAATTGCACCAACATTCACATCTTTATACCTCGGATGACATTGTAGATTTTCCTGGTAGAATTTTCCAAATTGAAAAAAATCTTTCTTACGCTAAAAAAGAAATGAGCACCAATTTACAAAATCAAAAAGCCAATGTTACAACAAGAAATTTTCCAGATAGTGTTGAAAACATAAGAAAAAAATGGAAAATAAAAGAAGGTGGAAATCAATATTGTTTTTTCACAACTGATAAAAATGACAATAAAATAGTGTTAATTTGCACCAAAATAAATTCATAAATGAAAAAGTTAATTTCAACCCTTTTCTTTCTAGTGACACTAACTTCTTTTGCTCAAAAAGAATGCGAATACAGCTCTGATGTTAAAGACAGTATAGGAAGTTATAAAGCCACAAAAGACTACCTTTTTCACGAACGTGTTTTTGGTAACAGCCAAACATCAATCTTTTTTTCATTAATTAATGCCGACGGACTTTTGTCGTTAAACATGCAAATGGTTCAAAAAAGTTCCGATTTTATATCTGCAAAATGCTTTGACGGAAATTCAAAAATTTACATTCAATTAACCAACGGAAAAATTGTAACTTTAGTTGGAATGGACCAAGAAACTTGTGGTCTTGCGGTAAGAAACAACAATGAAACAAGCAGAATATTGAGCGGTTATTTTTTGTTTATGAAAAGTACTTTTGAAGATTTAAAAACGGTCCCAATATCATTTATAAGAGTAAAATATTCTGGCGAAACGGTAGATTATGTTGCTAAAAACGAATTGGTTTCTGAAATAGATAAAAAGACCTACAATCCAGATCACTTCTTTATGGATTATCTAAAATGTATTGAGTAAATCTAGTTGCAATCCCATTTAAAATTAGCAAGTTTATCCTTAATACTTTCTGATAAATTATAATGCCACCATTCAGAATCAAACGACTTAAAGTTGTGTTTTAGCATTACTTCTTTAAGATAAGCTCTGTTTTTTTTAATTTTGTTGGGTAAATCTTGATAATTATGACTTGCTTCTGGTCCGAAAAAGTCAAAAGTTGTTCCCATTTCAAGTTCTTTTCCGTCTTTATCGACCAAAGTAATATCTATTGCTCCACCTCTATTATGAATTGAACCTCGCTTTGGATCAGCAACATAATCGGCGTTAGGAACAATTTCCCACATTTTTTTCTGAATATCTAGAGGTCGATAGCAATCAAATAATTTAATTTTATAGCCTTTTGATTGAAATTCTAAATTAGCGGCAATCAAATATTTGATAGTTCGCAATCGTAAATAACAATCGTCGCAATCATAAACTTTCTTTTTTAGAAAATTATCTTCTGTGGCATATTTCATATCAAAAATAAAATCACCGCTAAAATTCTTTAGTTTCACAAAAGTGGTATCGTTGAAACCCTCATACAAGGCAATAGAACTTCCGTCCATATAATTATTTTTAAGCGCAGTTTTACGAGCAGTTAGCGCCGAATCTGTTGACTTACAACCAACCAAAAGTATTATAAAAAAAATAAAAATCAGTTTTTTAATAACCGCCATATCTACAAAATTTACACCCACAATTTAAGGATTTATTTAGAACAAAAACAACAAGAAAAAATAGAAAACCAAATACTTAATAACAATAATAAATTGTAATCAAAACAACAGAATCATTTAAAAATTATATAAACAAAAAAAAACATTATAACCGATTGATTTACAATCTCTACATTTGTAAAAAATCAGGTAGTTTTACGTAGTTGTATCTTAAACTTATTCAATACCTTAGCAAAGACTTATTGATTTAAAATCGAGTTAAATAAACAAGTTTATTTAACTATAAAGCGCAAATTATGGACAAAAACAACATCTTGAATGATTTAAAAAATGCGCAACAAAAGCTTATAATTCATCACAAAGAATTAGAAAAATGCGCTGACGAATTAAAAGAAGCAAATGAAAATCTAGACATTGGAGAAATAGAAAAAGAAAAACGTCTTAAAGAAGTAAACAGCAATTTAAAAGAAATGATGTTTACAATTTCTCATAAGATTAGAAAATCGGTAGCCAATATTTTAGGGATTTCAAAACTACTATGTGAAGATAAAAATCTTGAAGCCCAGATAGATGAAATTATAAAAGATCATCAAGGAGATGTATTATCAGCTCTTAATCATGCAAATAAAGAATTGAAATTGCTTGAAGA
>JAIEMH010000047.1 GCA_019752245.1 Flavobacteriaceae bacterium | reverse complement strand
CGTGTGCTCTTCCGATCTTTAAACCTATTTTATCTGCTTCGCTCTCGTGATTTCTACTAAATGGCAACATTCCACCGTATTGCGTAACTGCACCATAAGCTGTCATTGCAATTTGTTGTGTTTGTTCACTTTTTCCTCCCAAAGCTACAGCAGTTCCTGCGGCACCAAGTTGTTGTAACATTCCAGCGCTCATTCGTTGTTGACCATGATTTGCCAATGCATGAGAAACTTCATGTCCTAAAACGGTAGCCAAACCTGCGTCATCTTTAGTAATTGGAAGAATTCCTGAATACACTACAATTTTTCCGCCAGGCATACACCATGCGTTAACTTCTTTACTATCAACCAGTTTATATTCCCATTGATAATCGTTAAGATAACCCGTATATCCATTTGCATTTAACCATTTTTCGGCTGCAACTTTAATTTTTGTTCCTACTGTTTCAACTTTTTTAGCTTCTGCAGTTCCAGTTATTACTTTGTTTTCTGATAAAAACTGTCCGTATTGTTGAAATGCTGAAGGCAAAATTTCACTATTTGGTACTAAAGCCAAAGTACTTTTTCCAGTAAATGGATTTTGCGCGCATGAAATTACTAATGCTACTGCACAAAAACTGATGGTGATTCTTTTATAACTCATAACTATTATTTGTTTACTATCAAATTTACAAAAAATTATACTCCTATGAAGTGTAATTCGGTAAAATCTTTATCAACAATTAAGCCATTTTCAATATTCAACAAGTGTTTATCAAATACTATTTTTTCATTATCGATTTCAATTCCTTTTATTTCAAATGGTAAACCTTTAAGATTTAGCTTGATGGTTTGGTATTGTGTTTCAAAAGTTCCTTCTTTATGTTGTGTAATAAAAAGTTCGTTTTCTTTTCCGTTTAAAGTAAAAGTTTTATAACTATATCTTCCTTTATTGTAATCATAACCATCGTGCGCATCTTCATACACATACGACTTTTCTTTGCCTAATTTAAAATAAACATCTAGTGTTAGTTCGGGATTTTCAATTTGTCCAACATATTGCTGTATTGGATATTTTGGTACAATTGCTCCTTCTTTAATAAAAATTGGAATTTGATCAAAATCGGTTGCAACCCAAAGTTCTTTTTTTCCCATAAGTAACTCGTTTGTCCAGAAATTATACCAATTTCCTTGCGGTAAATACATCCTTCTTCCTAAAGCATTTGGCTCAAGAATTGGGCAAACTAATATTTGATTTCCAAAAATAAATTCGTCGGTTCTATAATGTGTTTGTGTGTCTTCTTGATCAAAATATACTAAAGGTTTCAACATTGGAACGCCATCATTTACATATTGCCAAAACATGGTATATAAATAAGGTAATAATTGGTAACGTAATTCGACAAATTTTCTAGTAATATCGATTACTTCTTCGCCAAAACTCCATGGCTCTTGTTCGCCGTGATGACCAGAAGAATGTGTTCTACAAAACGGATGAAATACACCCAATTGAATCCAGCGTGCATATAATTCAGCTGATGGTTGTTCGGCAAATCCACCAATATCTGAACCGGTAAAACCCATTCCAGAAATTGACATTCGTTGCATTTGAATGTTTGCAATCCATAAATGTTCCCATGAGGCAACATTATCGCCAGTCCAAGATGAAGTATATCTTTGTGCTCCTGAATATGCTGAACGAGTAATCACAAAAGGACGTTTTGGATAAGCAAATCGTTTTACACCTTCATAAGTTGCTCTTGCCATTTGCGTTCCATAAACATTATGTGCTTTTCTATGACTGCAATTATTTCCATCAAAATTATGACGTACGTCTAGCGGAAAAGTTTTTGTTGGAACTTCCATAACTGCAGGTTCGTTCATATCGTTCCAAACACCTTTCACTCCTACTTCGGCAACTAATTCTTTAAATAATCCGGCCCACCAGTCTCTAACTTCTGGATTGGTATAATCTGGGAAATTACATTCTCCAGGCCAAACTTTTCCTTTCATGTATGGACCATCGGCACGCTTGCAGAAATAATCTTTTTCTAAAGCTTCTTGATAAACCGAATATTCTTTATCAATTTTAATTCCTGGATCAATTATCACAACTGTTTTAAAACCGTCTTTTGCCAATTCTGCAACCATTCTTTTTGGATCAGGAAAATATTCTTTGCTCCAAGTAAAACAACGAAAACCTTCCATATAATCGATGTCTAAATAAATAGCATCGCATGGAATTTGGAGTTCTCGAAATCTACCAGTAATTTCTTTTACTTTACTTTCTGGAAAATAGCTCCATTTGCATTGATGGTATCCTAAAGTCCAAAGAGGTGGCAATTCGGGTTTACCTGTTAAATGAGTGTAAGTTGTAACAACATCGCTCATTTTTGGACCATAAATAAAATAGTAATTCATTTCGCCACCATCTGCCCAAAAACTGGTCACGCCTTTTCTTTCATTTGAAAAATCAAAGTACGAACGAAACGTATTATCGAAGAAAATTCCGTAGGCTTTGCTGTGATGCAATCCTATGTAAAACGGAACAACTTTATATAATGGTTCTTGATCTTTTTGGAAAGCATATTGATCGGTTGCCCAATTTTCTAGCCGCTTTCCTTTTAAGTTTAGATGTGTTGCTTTGTCTCCAAGTCCGTAAAAACTTTCTCCATCGTGAGACATTTTGCTCATTTTGACGATATTTCCACCAAATTCGTAGCTTTCTTCCCAATGAAAACCAATTTCGTCTTCAAGAATTGCAGTTCCATCAAGTTCGTAAATTCCTACACGTAAATCGTGTTTTTGAACCACAACATATACTTTGGAAGTCTTAATTTTATAATGATCGACATCTTCAGAAATTTCTAATGCATTGTATCCGTGCGATTGTGATTTATCAATGGCATACGAAAAATCGTTACTAAAATATCCTTTAGCTGTAAATCGAAATCGAATCATACTATCGCGAAGAACCGTCACTCTTAGAATAACATTGTTGTCTGTATGAAAGTCAATAGAATCAACTTCATGTTTGTAAGATATAATTTTGGAAGGAAATAAATCTCCTTTATATTCGAGTTCGGTGTTTATAATCATGTGGTTAGTTTTATGACATATTGCTAAAATACAAATGTCTCAACAAATTTTTAAATATAATTAAAGTAGTTTTTAACGATAACGTTTGCGATAGTGAATAAACAGAAAGACCTACCAATTTTTTTAAAAACTTGTAGGTCTCAATACTAATTATCCCAATTTAAAAACACAGATTCCTAATGGTGGAAGAACAATCTCAGCCGAAAATTCTCTGCCGTTCCATGCTTCATTTTCTATATTTATTGTTTTTGCGTTGGTTACTCCGCTTCCGTTATATTCTATTTTATCTGAATTGAAAATTTCGGTTAATTTACCTTTTGTAGGAAGACCAATACGATAATTATCATGAATAACTGGCGTCATATTACAAACCACAATTAAGTTCTCTTTTTCATTAATACCTTTACGGATATAGGCTAAAACCGAGTTTTCATTATCTGAATAATTTATCCATTCAAAACCTTCTGCTGAGAATTGTTTTTCGTGTAAAGCAGGATAACTTTTATACAATGCATTTAAGTCGGTAATACATTTTTTGATTCCATCGTGGAAACCATATTGCAATAAATGCCAGTCTAAACTTTCTTCAAAATTCCATTCCGATGTTTGCCCGAATTCGCCACCCATAAACAATAATTTTGTGCCTGGATGCGTGAACATATAGCCGTAAAGTAATCTAAGATTAGCAAAACGTTGCCATTCGTCACCAGGCATTCTTCCTTGAATGGAATGTTTTCCGTAAACGACTTCATCGTGAGAAAGTGGTAACATAAAATTCTCGGTAAATGCATAAGTCATTGAGAAAGTAATATCGTTTTGATGGTATTTTCTATAAACACTTTCTTTAGCAAAATATTGTAATGTATCATGCATCCAACCCATCATCCATTTCATTCCGAAGCCTAAACCACCAAGGAATGTTGGTCGCGAAACCATTGGAAAACTTGTACTTTCTTCTGCAATAGTTTGAACAT
>JAIEMH010000139.1 GCA_019752245.1 Flavobacteriaceae bacterium | reverse complement strand
CCGCAATCCATATGTATTCTGTATCAGCAAGTTGTATTCCCTTTTCCCATGAAAAATAACCGCTTTTAGAATTTATAGCATTAACAATAAAATATTTTACTTTCGCTTTGTATTTAGCCACAAAATCGGTTAAAATTGCTACGCTAGAGTCTGAAGATTTATCATCAATTATTATAAGCTCCCAATCTTTAAAAGTTTGATTTACAATCGTATCCAACCTATCCAACAAAAAGGAGTCATGATTATATGAAGGAAGTATAATAGAAACTTTGGGCATTCTTTTTTAAATTTTAACAACTTTGTTGTAGCATTCAAATGGATAAAACGAACCTTCAATTTGAGTTACAAAAAAAATTTATTTACTAAAAAAATCAAATAACAGAACTGTGTTTAGCATGCGTATCATACCATCCAGGAACAGGCTGTTTTGTGAAAATTCTAAGTACTTTAAACGCAATTTTTCGCAGAAATTTATTCGTGATTTTACCATTGTCTCCAAATAGTTTATATCCCATAAAAATCCATTTATAGTGCTGAATTGCATACGAATAACCCACCCATTCACCAGGCAAATCCTTACCAAACAAACCTGTAGCTCCATCTTTGAATTCGTAATTTATATAACGGCCTTCTTCAGAATTGACAGGCTCTTTTTGATGTCCAATATTTTGTTGGTTAACAATTTTAAACTTATCATACCCATTTTTAGTGAACAAGCCCAACTCTTCTTCCAATTCTTTAAAAGATACTTTTTCTGATTCAATTGAAATGTAATCTGGCTTTTGTTGAAAATGAAGTAACGACTTTAAACAAACCCTATCCATTCCCTCAATATCAATTTTTAAATAATACGGTATACCATACTGCTCTAAACATACTTTAAAGTCAATTTTTAGAACTTCTACTATTTCATTTTCTGTACCTTTTTTTTCATTTCGTTTTGCCCAATTACTGTCAATCGTTCCCCAAACACTCATGTTTTTATTTCTATAGAATAGAATATTTGGATTAGAGCGATCGGTGTCTAATTCTGAATCAATTATGGCACCTTGTACAATTACCAACCTTCCTTCTTTTATTTCAGTAGAAAACTTAGATTCACAAAATTGGACTAACTCAGGATTAGCTTCAAAAGCAACCACATTAAATCCTTTTTTCAAATAAAAATCCGTATCTTCTCCCTTGTGCATTCCTACATCAAATAGTACTTTCTTGTCTTTATTCATGCTTACTTAGTATTTTGTTCCAACATGCTACAATTGTTTTTTCTTCCATTTCCATACTGTACTCTGAAAGAATAAATTCAGAGGCTTTCTTCCCTTTTGCAAGAAAAGGCCGGTCATCTTCGTCATACGCTCTAATAACTTCCTCTAGAGTTTTGGCATACAAAAGCACATCCCGATCGGCTACAGGATAACAAAAATCTTCTTTAAAAAATTCTTTTCCGCCTTTTCCAGAATACCCAACAACAACACAACCACAAGCCATGGCCTCTGCTGGTGGCATTCCAAAACCTTCATTTATACTAAAACTCAAAAACAAGGCGCATTCTCTTAAAGCATCAGCTACCTGTTGCTCATTCATATTGTGAATTTCAACCAATTCCCAATCTTCTAAAAGCCCTTTAAACTTCAATATATTAATTACTTGAATCAAGTCAACACGCAAGCGTCTTGGCATAAAGGCAATTTTCTTCTTTTTGTTTTCACTAAAAAAAAAGTTTTTCGAATCAATTCCATAACGAACTCGATGCACGCTCATACTAGGAAAAACATGACTCACATATTCCTTTGCATTCTCCGAATTAACAACCGTGGCAATCAACTCGCTATTTAAATAAGGAGTGGCATAATTTGTTAAACTTAAATTGTAATGAAAAAAAGTTTGATACGCGCCTTGATTATAAATTACTTTTGAATTTCCTTTTAAAAGTTCCGCTAAATTTGGACCATAAACTTCCGGAAAAACAAAAATATCTTCTGAACGCACAACAATATCATTTTTGTTATTGCTTAAAATAAATTTAGATTTTTTAATAATTTTTTTAACCAGGTTTTTGGCGCTTCTAACAAATCCACCTCCAAAAACAGTGTAGGCAGTTAGCAAAGAATCCAAATCAGTAAGTATTTTGTAACTAGAAGCTACGCGTGTTTCATTAATAAACCAAGTACATCTAAATCCTGATTTTTGATGTAAAATATAGGCATCAAAACCATTTTTGTTCAAAACATCAACTTGACGATAAAGTTGTTTGATACCTCCAGTAGGAGTATTAATATCAGGAGTGATAAAAAAAATTCTATTAGTAGACATCTAGTACTGGTTATAAAAATTTACATCAAAATCCAAACACAATTTACTCTCTTCTACAGGAACATTTTTTCCCGACCCATAAAAGTCGCCATCAATAACTTCAAAATAAATAGCATTTTGAAGCCAATCGGCTCGTTTATGATCTGCATAAATATCGGTACTTATATAATAGCCTCCTTGATTCAAATTAAGCCGATCCATTTTAAAAACAACCTTAGTAAAGTCCTTAACTATAGGCTTATCAAACATATAATCACTCATCCAAACCAATCGTTGCCCTAAATTATCATCTATTTTCAAATCAAACCTGAATCTTGAAGTATCCAATTTAGTAGGATTATCCAATTCAAATTCAATATGAAAAGGCTGACCAACTTGAGGCTCTAGCGAACGATTTGCTCCATAAATCGTGGCGTTACTAACTTTTATGATGCCACTACCACTTCTTTGCTTATAGTCTTTTAACGACTGAACATTGGCACTGTTTTTCAAGTATTCTTGAATCGATTTATCGGCAAAACCGTCGTATAAAACTTGTCCATTGTTCAACACAATGCCTTTAGTACACAAGTTCTGAACCGCAGCCATATTATGACTAACAAACAAAACAGTTCTTCCTTCTCCTCGGCTGATATCACCCATTTTACCCAAACATTTCTTTTGAAACTCAGCATCACCTACGGCCAAAACCTCGTCTACAATAAGAATTTCACTTTCCAAATGAGCCGCAACTGCAAAGGCCAATCTAACATACATTCCCGAAGAATACCTTTTTACTGGCGTGTCAACATAACGTTCTACACCAGAAAAATCAATAATCTCATCCAACTTTCTAGTAATTTCTTTTTTACGCATTCCCAGAATAGCACCATTAAGATAGATGTTCTCTCTGCCCGATAATTCCGGATGAAAACCAGTTCCTACCTCTAGCAAACTCGCAATACGTCCCTTAACTTTTATTGCTCCTGTTGTCGGACCTGTAACCCTTGACAGCAACTTCAAAAGGGTACTTTTTCCTGCGCCATTTTTGCCTATAATACCAACGGCATCGCCTTGATGAACTTCAAAGTTAATATCTTTGAGCGACCAAACTATATTGCTGCCTCCTTTGGTGCTTCTATCATTAGTCTCTCCAATTTTCAAAAAGGGATCTTCCTTACCTAAGATTTTGGTTTGCCAAAAACGATCAATATCTTTAGATAACGTTCTTGAACCAATTTGACCTATTTGGTAAGCCTTCGATAAATTTTCTACTTGTATTACAGGTTTTGCCATTATATTGTATCCACAAAATTTTTCTCAGTTTTATTAAAAATAATAATCCCAAAGAATAAAATAATAATTGTCATAGAAATTGAGTAACCTAAACTCCACAGTGTAAATTCTCCTTTCCCTAAAAAAGCATAGCGAAACGCTTCGATAATGCCTGTCATTGGGTTCAATGCTGCTATAGTACCATAGCCTTTTTCACGAGCATAACTCAACGGATAAACTACTGTCGTTCCATACATCAACAACTGAACACCAAAAGTAACCAAGAAAGTTAAATCCCTATATTTAGTAGTCATTGCCGTAATTATAAGTCCCAAACCCAACCCTAACAGCGCCATTAAAAGCACCAAAAGAGGAAACAAAAGAATACCTTCTGTTAACTATAATTTATCATAGCTAAGTTTTTTTTACATTGCAATGTGTATGATGGTTGTAGGTGAAGAAATGACAGTACAAAACAAATTTTTTTAACT
>JAIEMH010000180.1 GCA_019752245.1 Flavobacteriaceae bacterium | reverse complement strand
TATAAAGCAATTTTGATACTCTGTTGGAGAAACTTTAGTGTATGCTTCCATTGATTCCCCATCATCTTTTGAGAATTTTACAGTCACATTATAGCTACCAATGCTTTTTTCTCCAGTTAATGAATATCCATTAACTACTTCACCAGTTGTTATTTTTCCAAATTGTTTCAATTCATTCTCTTTTATATTAGAATATAAAATGGTAAGATTAATGGTAAATATTATAAAAGAGATAAATGTAATTATAGCTAAAGAAAAAGTAGGAGCAGTTCCAAATTTAAGCTTATCTGGAATGGAATCTGTAAAATCTTCACTATCTTGAATTCCTTTTATAGAAAAATAAAGACAAAATGAAGTGCACAAAGCTCCAAATATTGCATATCCAAAGGAATTGTCAGGATAAAAATCATGCGACATCCAAATAAAAAAAGTAGCAAAACAACAAAATAACCCAGTAACAGGAATAAATCTAATTTTTACTTCATTCATAAGCAATGGATGTTTGTTTTAAATTATTTTTTTCGGATAATATCCTCTAAGACTGCTTTGCTAGGGTAATTAATAACTCTAAGAGTAATTGTATCTTTTTTTGTAGTTTGTCCTTCAATGATATAAAGTTTGCCTTTTTGATAAACAACATTGCTTTTGTCAAAATCTACATCACCATAAGTAAGCGTATTTTTAATATCAATTGTATCAATCCAATCTTCAGATAATTTTCTTGATGCTTCAATACTATAATTGAAAGGTTTATTTCTTAAATCATTTAAAACTCTAGCATTTGGAAAATAATTGCAACGTGTATCTTTTCCTGAAAGCACCATCGCAACAAAAAAACATCCAATAACTAATCCTACTAAATAGTAAGCAAACCTTTGATAAAACTTCATTATATTTTTTTTTGCAAATGTAATTGAAAGAAAACAGATTTTGTAATTAACATTAATTAAAATACAATTAAATTTATGTCACTATCTGGTAAATTAAACCAATCTCCAATAGCTTTATTAGTCAAAATTCCATGATACAAGTAAACCCCATTTTTTAATCCTTTATTGCATCTTAGTGCGCTTTCAATTCCGCCATCGTCAGCAATTTGAAGTAAATATGGCGTAATAATGTTGCTTATAGATAAAGAAGCTGTCTTAGAGTAACGAGAAGGAATATTGGGAACACAGTAATGAATTACATTGCCTTTAATGAAAGTTGGTTTTTCGTGAGTTGTAATCTCTGAAGTTTCAAAACAACCACCAGTATCAATGCTAACATCAACAATTACAGCGCCTTTTTTCATGTGATCTACCATGCTTTCAGTAACTACAACTGGACATCGGTCTTTTCCTCTCATGGCTCCAATGGCAACATCACATCTGCGCAAAGCTTTTAATAAGGATTTTTGTTGAATTGTTGAAGTAAAAACACGCTGGTTTAAGTTGTTTTGTAGTCGGCGTAATTTTGTGATAGAATTATCAAATACTTTTACATTTGCTCCAAGTCCAATAGCTGTTCTTGCAGCAAATTCACCAACTGTTCCTGCACCAAATATAACAACATCAGTAGGAGGAACGCCTGTAATATTTCCAAAAAGTAATCCTTTACCAAATTGATTATTTATCATTAATTCGGCAGCAATTAGTATTGAAGCTGTTCCTGCAATTTCACTTAGTGACTTCACTGCCGGATAAGAACCATCTTCGTCTTTTATGTATTCAAAAGCAAGTGCTGTAATTTTTTTTTTGGTAAGAGCTTCAAAATATTCTTTTCTTCTAGTCTTTAATTGAATAGCCGAAATGATAATTGAATTAGGATTCATTAATTCAATTTCTGCCATTGTAGGTGGTTCTACTTTTAAAAGCATTGGACAAGACAATACTTTTTTAGTATCATTAGTGATTTCTGCACCAGCATCACTATATTCTTTGTCAGTGTAACTAGAACTTTCACCTGCTCCAGCTTCCATCATCACTCTATGTCCGTGAGAAGTTAATGAATTTACTGCGTCTGGTGTTAAACAAATGCGTCGTTCTTGATAGCTGGTTTCTTTGGGGATTCCAATGAACAATTCACTTTTGTGACGAGCAATTTCTAATTTTTCTTCTTGCGGAAGAAGTTGTTGTTTTGTAAAAGGTGTAAGTGACATGGTTACAAATGAATTATGGCACAAGTTACAAAAAAAGAATCTCAATATCAATTTCAAAATTCAATTTCAAAACTTTTCTGATATTAGTTTAAAACCAAATGTCGTTTTCCATCAGGTAGCAATTCTATTTTAATTGTAGAATGTTCATCTGGAATCAAATTCGGAATATTTTCTGCCCATTCAATAAAACACCAATTTCCAGAATATAAATATTCATCTATTCCCATATCTAACGCTTCGGTTTCGCTTTTTAAACGATAAACATCAAAATGATAAACAAATTGATTGTTAGCGATTTGATACTCATTAACTAAAGAAAAGGTTGGGCTGCTTGTAGCGTCATTAACGCCAAGGTTTTTAGCTAAATATTTTATTAAAGTTGTTTTTCCGACACCCATATTTCCGTTAAAAAGAATAACTTTTTTGGGATTTTCAGAAAGTATTTTTTTAGAAACATTATCTATTTCTTCTAATGAAAATATAATCTCCATATTTATTAGTGTTCAGTATTAACTATTCAGTGTCCATATTTGATGCACACTGAATACGGTACTATTTATCTTGGATTAAATACTAAAAAAGGAACAATAACTTCTTCAAGCGAAATTCCACCGTGTTGATAGGTATTTCTGTAATAACTCACATAATGATTGAAATTATTAACATAAGCTAGAAAATAATCATTTTTTGCAAAGATATAAGAACTACTCATATTGATTGCTGGCAAACCTATTTTTTTTGGTTCTTTTACAGCATAAACATCTTTGTCTTCATAAGTCAAACTTCTTCCAGTTTTGTATCTTAAATTCAAACTAGTGTTTTTATCGCCAATAACTTTTGATGGATTTTTTACATTAATAGTTCCATGATCTGTAGTTATAATTAATTTAAATCCAAGCTTTTGACCTTGTTGAATAATATCCAATAGAGGAGAATTCTTGAACCAACTTAATGTTAAAGAACGATACGCTTTATCATCTGATGCTAATTCTTTTACAACATCCATTTCGGTTTTGGCATGTGACAACATGTCTACAAAATTGTAAACAACAGTTACCAAATCGTTATCTTTTAAAGTTCTAAAATTATCTGCTAGTTTTTTTCCACCTGCTAAATTGGTTATTTTGAAATAATCTTGCTTGATGTTTAATCCCAATCGCTTTAAATGTGCCGTCAAAAATTCGGCTTCATAAAGATTTTTTCCGCCATCTTCAACATCATTTTTCCAATATTGAGGAAACTGTTTTTCCATATCCAATGGTGTTAAACCAGAGAAAATAGCATTTCTCGCATATTGAGTAGCGGTTGGAAGTATAGCATAATATGGTACTTCCTTTTCAAGTTTGTAATAATTATTTATGGTGCTTTCCATTGCTTTCCATTGGTCGTAACGCAAATTATCAATCACTATAAAAAGTACTGGTTTGTCTTTTTTAACCAATTCTGGAACTACTAATTCTCTAAATAAAGTATGCGATTGAATAGGTTTGTCTGCCTTTGGTTCAAACCAATCTTCATAATTACGTTCAATAAATTTTCCAAATTGAGAATTGGCTTCAACTTTTTGAGATTCTAAAATGTCTATTAAATTAGTATCTTCAATATTTTCTAATTCTAATTCCCAGAAAATCAATTTTTTATACAATTCTATCCAATCCTCATACGAATTTACCATTGTAAGTTCAAGCGCAATTTTTCTAAACTCTTTTTGATAATCTAAAGTTGTTTTCTCAGAAATCAATCGAGAATGATCTAAGTTTTTTTTCAAACTCAATAAAATCTGATTTGGATTTACTGGCTTAATAAGGTAATCAGCTATTTTAGAGCCAATTGCTTCTTCCATTATGTATTCTTCTTCACTTTTAGTAATCATAATTACTGGCGTAGAAGATTTTTTTTCTTTGATTTCAGAAAGGGTTTCAAGACCACTCATTCCAGGCAT
>JAIEMH010000412.1 GCA_019752245.1 Flavobacteriaceae bacterium | reverse complement strand
CCCAAAAAAGTTCTTCAAAACCGTTTCATCAAAAGAAAATGGTGAAATAAATTGGTTATTTGTGTAAGATTACATTTTTACAATTTTATCAAATATATTTTTTATTATTTTACTAAAAATTAACAATCACTCTAAAAATTAAAGTCATGGTAAATCTTATTGTAAAAGTTGTTGTTATCGCTGTATCAATTATTACAACACTTATCGCTTCACTTTTTTAGTTTACACTTATTTCTATTTTAAAATCAAATTCGTTTTGATGTCTTTGACGTGCCATACTTTTTTCAGAAAAGAATCATTCAAACAAAAAACATCAATCAATTTTCGAATAGTAATTTACTATGTATCTCTTTTTTAAAATTCGATAGCCATGAGAAAAATTTTAATTTTATTGATTACACTTTCATTAATTTCATGTACAAATCAATCCAAAACGACTACTATGAAATCTACAGAAAATGAGAAACTTATAAAAACCTACTTTGAGCATTTCAACAATCACGATTGGAAAAAAATGGCAGAAATGTATACTGAAACTGCCGATTTTAAAGACCCATCATTAGGAATTGGAATTGTAAAACAAACTCAACAGCAAACTATTAAGAAATATTCGGAACTTAACAATGTCTTTCCAGATTTGAAAGACGAAGTAAAAGCAGTTTATCCATCTGGAGATAATCACATTGTTGTGGAATTTATTTCAACAGGAACTGCTCCAGATAATTCAAAATTTGAATTGCCAATTTGCACTATTTTCACCATCGAAAACGGAAAAATAACTAAAGATTTTACGTATTATGACAATTTTGAAGAGTAAATAAAGTTATGAAAAAAACAATCTTAATATTACTTATTGGAATAACATCATTCGCTCAAACCAAAAACGAAAAAATCAAAATTATCTTAATGGGAACTTTTCATTATGGTGCAACTAGCGATAGAAATTCAACCAATTTCAAAGATTTATTTTCGGAGAAAAGACAAAAAGAATTGGATTTTATGACCTCAAAACTCAATGCGTTTGGGGTAAAAAAAATATTTGTAGAAACTGATTTTCGGGAACAAATAAAATCAGACAGTTTGTACAACGCCTATAAAAACGGAATGCTAAAAGATTCAGCTTCGTTGAAACGTGAAGAAATTCAAGTTGCCTTTAGATTAGGAAAAATAAACAATCTTCCAATTATTGCTGCTGATAATCGTCAAAATTTGGATTACAATCCCATGAATGAATACGAACAAAAGCACAAAGATGAGAAACCAAATCCTGATTCCTTTTTTGAAATTCCTTATCCGTTTACCGAAAAATTGAAAAAGCTTTCAGAAACTCCATTACCCGAATATTACATACAACTTAATTCGCCTTATGCACGTCAAGCCAATCAATATGATTATTTGCATTATGCCATGGCTTACGGAGAAAAAGATGATTTTACTGGCGAGCAATTTACATTGTCATTTTATGATAGAAATTTAAAAATTTACAACAACATTCTTAGAAATATTGACTTTAAAAGTGATAAAGTTATTTTGGTTTTATTTGGTGCTGCACATACCAACATAATGCGTCAATTTTTTGAAAACCATCCGTATTTTGAAATTGTAGAATTGGAAACTGTTTTTAAATAAAGTAGTTGTTATTATACTATTAATACTAAAAAAAGCAATATATCTTTCCTCTATTTTCCATTAAATAGGACTATACTCAACTACTTTCCAATCTTTAGACAATAAATCTACAAATTGATAATGCACTTTATCGTCTTTATCAAAAGCACCATTTTTATTGATGTCTTCAATAGTTCTAAAGTACAATCTATTTTGAGATTCAATTAAATTCCAATCTATCAGCTCTTGTAAATCTACAGAAAACTTGATGAATTTAGAACCGTTTATTTCACTAATGTACAAACTTTTGATATCGCTTCCATCTAATTTTCCGTCTCCGTTAGAATCCATATCTTCTAAAACATAAACTAATAATTGCTTTTTAGTTTTATCTGAAAAGTTTTTTAAATATGTAATTCGCTCTATTAAAATTTGTTTATCTGTCAAGACATGCAACGAATCTGAACCAACTTGTTGAAATTTTAAATTACTCAAATATCCAGTAATTTCATATTCATTTGAATTAGAAATCACAAAACTTTGATCTCTATCATAAGAACTAGATTCTATTTTACTTCCTTTATTGTCTGAAACGCTTAACGCACCAATTGGATGAATTAAAACCGAAGTTCCAACCATTTGAATAGGCAAATCTGCTACAACAATTTTACTTGTATCTGCAGAAACCGTTGCTTTAGGTTTTTCAGATTTTCCATAAATTACTTTAGGCTTTTCGGCATCTTCTTTACAACTCACTAAAAGTGTTATCAAAGAAAGAACAATATATTTTGAGAAATTTTTCATTAGACTAAAATTATACTTTCAAAAGTAGCAAAAATTTCTACAACCTCGCACTCAATTTAATATTAAAAACACGAGTCGTCATATAATTTGGAATTCCGTATTGATTTTTAGTGTAAGCATCTCTAACCCAAGTATTGGTTATTGCATTTTGATTGTTAAACAAATTATAAATCTCCAAACCTAATGACAAATCTTTGAATTTTTTCAACCAATGTCCTTCTGGACGTTCATTATTTTTTTCTGTAAATAAATACGAAAATCCAACATCGGCACGACGATAATCACGCAAACGACTTTGGTATTGATAAGCATCTGCATAGGATGGCGAACCTCCAGGCAAACCAGTATTGTAAACCAAATTCATGTACAATTTTACATTTGGTAAATTGGGCATATAATCTTGAAATAAAATTCCGAATTTCAATCTTTGGTCTGTTGGACGAGCAATATATCCTCTATCGTTCTGATTTTCTTCTGTTTTTAAATATCCAAAACTAAACCACGATTCGGTTCCAGGTACAAACTCTCCATTCAACCTACAATCAAATCCGTAAGCATAAGCAGTAGCATCGTTATTAGCTCTATAGCGAATTCTCACATTTTCTAAAGTATAAGTATTAACATCATTCATTGTTTTATAAAACGCCTCAGAAACTAGTTTGAATTTACGATTCCACATTTTAAAATTATAATCATTTCCTACTACAAAATGAATGGATTGCTGCGCTTTTACATTAGGACGAACTGCTCCAAGTGAATCTCGCAATTCTCTATAAAATGGTGGTTGATAATAAAATCCTGTCGAAAATCTAAAAACCATGTCCTTTTGCCAATCGGGTTTTATAGAAATTTGTGCTCTCGGACTAAAAACTGTTTGACTTTTTGCATTGGTAATTGCATCTCCAGAAACCATCCAATTGTGAGCTCTTACACCAGCATTTAACCAAACTTGGCTACTTCCTATATTGGTTTTTGTACTCCATTGAGCAAATCCTGAAAATCTATCTATGTTTACAAAATTTAAAGCTCTAACATTTTGAAACGGAACCAATGGTCCAACATAAGGATTATAAGGTTGGTCATTATGCGGTAAATCTACAATTGGTGGATTGATTGAAAATCCAGCTGAATCAATTACTTCATATTCTACAATTCGATCACGAATGCTTTCATGAGTATATTTTAAACCCCAATCTATTTGAAATTTCTTTTTAAAATTGTGTGATCCTTTAACTTCGGCATTTACAATTAATGCATCAAGATCATTTCGAGCATGATTTAATTGCGAGCCAATGGCACGATTGTAAGTTACATTACCAAAAGTTTCCGACCCAATATTAGAATCTACTTCGCCTAAAAAATAAGCTGCATCTATATCAAAATGTTCTTGCTCTTGTGTGTGATAGGTAGACAAAATAAATTTGTAAGTACTAGTTTCACTAGCTTTAAAAGTCGATTTTACTGCGCCAAAATAGGTTTGATATTGATCTTTTTCTTGTCCTTCATAAAATACTTGTAAAGCAATTGGTTCGCTTAACGTTCCAAAATTTGTTTGGCGTGTTAACGGTTGGTAATTGTATTTGTTTTGAGAAATATTCCCCAAGAAACTAAATTGCCATTTTTTGCTAGGATTAAAATTTATATTTGCTTGAATGTCTGCAAAAGACGGTCTTAAATTGGTTTGTGTTTCTTGACTATTAAC
>JAIEMH010000044.1 GCA_019752245.1 Flavobacteriaceae bacterium | reverse complement strand
CTTTTGTAAAACACCAAAACATGGATGTAATTGAAGAATTGTTTTTATATCATCTTTCACAGTTGATGAAGCAGTTTGAAATATAACACTTTGATATTTTAAGATAAAAGACAATAACAATAATACAACACAAGACCAACTGCCATCAATAACAACAACAGGAGCAAACACTGCAGGATGTTTTATTAATGGAAAGGTTTTAATCCCTAAAAATGGAAGCCAAGCAATTGGTGGGTCGCCAGCATATGGTTTAACAACAGGGGCTGGAAATAATTTTCATCCACCAACTATTGGAAATGATTACTTTTATGTTAGAATTGCAAACTTAAAAGACAATGGTGGAGATGATGTTTATGTACATATAAATAATATGTCATTAGGAGCGATAACATATAATGTAGAACAGAGCAACAATGATTATTTTGATGATGCTCCAAATAATCCTCAAATAATTGCGCACATTTACGACGGAGTTAATTTGGGTAAGACATTTTTATCAGGTTCAAATTCAGGAACAATATCTATAACACGCTTTGATTATCCAAATGGGATATATTCAGGTGTTTTCAATGCTACATTATATAATAAAGACAATCCTTCTGAAAAAATTCAAGTTACTGATGGTCGATTTGACATAAAAATTGCAACCCTAAACCATTAAATTATAAGAAAAATATATTTGTTACTCCTTTTAATTCCTCTAATATTCTATCCTCAGCAAGAGAAAGATTTGTTTTTTGGAGTTGAAATAGGGAATAACACAATCACAAGTAGGAATTTAGATAATAAAAATTTATTTCAAGGAGGACTTTTAGCGGAATTCTATTTTACAAAACAATGGAGCATTTTAGGAAGATTAAAGTTTTTAAAACAGGAACTTCCAATAACTCCGAAACAGGTTATTTCGATGGTGCTGTGTTCGCAATACCCTTTAATTTAAAGTGGGAATATCGAATGTCTGAAAGAATAAAAGGAAATTTAATTTTAGGAATTGCAATGAAAAAAGAAATAAAAAGTAAGTAGTACTATCCAGAGAATGAAAATACTGATTTTAGCACTTTTTTTGCCGATTTTAATACAGGTTTAGGTTTTAGTTATTCTTTAACCAAAAAAACAAAATTAATTATTAGCTAGGAAATATTTATTTTAAGAAACAATAGAGATCGAAAAAATACAATAAACATTCTTCCAAACTCAACAAATAATAACTTGTTTAATATTGGTATTAAACACAATTTTAAAAAATAATCTATGTAACAAAAAATAAAAAAGAGAAAGCCATTACTGGGCGTAATGACTTCTAACAGCTAAAAAAGGTCTTGCAAACATTTTTATAACTAAAAAACAAAAGTAATGAAAAAATCACTACTATCAATGCTATGGCTCATCTGTTGCTTTAGCAGTTTGTCTTTTTATGGACAAACAACTTTTACAGGTCTTGACAAAGACTATACCCAAAATATGGATATTTTGCTAACCAATGTTAGTAAAACACCAATTACTTCAGGTATTTTGTACGACAGAATAATGTCTTTTTCGGATTTAGATTGGTTAAAAGAAAACGGAGCAGTTACTAATTCCAACTATCAACATTTCATTCAAAGTTGGAGTGAGTTGTATCGTTCTGCCTATAATCCAACTTTTTCAAGTTTAGAAACTTTAAAAACAAACATTAACGCCAATACAAATGCTAATTTAGTTGATTTAGGAGTAATCAATACCAAAATGAATTATATAGATTATGGTACGCCTACCACACCGAGTTTAACAACCGCAAACGGATTGCTTTATAATGTTACAGGCATTAACCCTTTTCTTGAAAAACAAATTACCGTTATTGCTCCACTAAAAGAACGACTAACTTCTGGAACAGTAACATTCAGATTGTTATCTTCATTTATGTTGCAACTTACAGGATTACCAATTAAAAATCTAGTCGCTAATTTTGGCACAACTACAAATTATAATTTAATTACAAATAGTGTAGTTTCATCAACAAACCCAACTGTAAATTTCACAACTAGTGGTAAAAAAGTATTCACATTTACTGTTACTTTCAGTAACAATACTACCGAAACGCTTACTGCCAATATGTATATTGAAGTTCCTCCTGTGACAACAGCAGCATTTACTGCTACAACATCTTTTCCGCTTGAAGAAGATTTTATAGGAACCGCAGGAATAACTGCTACCACAGCAGGAAACATAGCTTTTCAAGGGTATAACGAAACCACAGCAACCAAAGGGACTTTAGAATACCGCACCTACTATAATTTAGTTACTAACAACGGCACTGCAAAATCAAAAATTAGAAAAGAAATTATTATCCTTGATGGTTACGACCCAGGCGATGGAAGAAAAATTTATCAAGGAAGTGCAAATTATTCATCTGATAAAAGCAGTTTATATGAACTGATGGCTTATGACCACGATAATAATCCAAATACAGAAAAAATTAATTTAGTAAAAGTTTTACGTGAAGCTCCATACGGCTTTGATGTTACACTTGTGAATTTTCCTGCAGGTGCAGACTATATTGAAAGAAATGCAATGGCAGTAGTATCATTATTACAAAGAGAAACTGCAAAATTAGCAACCAATGGTAGTACTGAAAAGATTGCTCTTATTGGTCCAAGTATGGGTGGTTTGGTATCGCGATATGCTCTTGCTTATATGGAAAAAAATAGTATCAATCATAACACCCGACTTTGGGTAAGTTTTGATAGTCCGCATTTGGGAGCAAACATACCTGTTGCAGCTCAAGAAAACCTTTATTTTTATGGTTACAAAGGAAGGAAAGACCAAGCAAAAATTAAATTTGACGAAAATTTTCGCTCACCTGCGGCTCGACAAATGCTAATAGAACAGTTAGATTATGTGCAAGAAAATGCTCCTTATCCAACAGATTTAATGCCAAACGGCACAGTTCCAAACGGAGGTAATAATAACACTAACTTTAGACAACAATTTCAAACAAAATTAAACACAAACGGTTTAGCTGGTTCAAATGGTTATCCTCAAAATGTTAGAAAAATTGCTTTAATTAATGGAACAACTAATGGAACAAAAACAAATACAGAAAGTCAAATGTTTCTAGAATTAGCAGCTTTTAAAATAATAAAATATGGTCAAATATTTGGCACACCACTTCAGACAAGTGTTAATGTTGCAAGAATAGAAGATAGATTTATGGGTACACCATATTCAACAACGCAAACATTTTCTGGAAAAGCAACATATTTTGCAGGTTGGAACAACAATTTCCCTTATGCCATAAATGGAACGGTTATAAGAACAAATATAAATCCAAGAGGTTCAATGGATAATGTTCCTGGTGGGACTTTCAACACTCAAGGAATTATTAAAGATGAATTTGATGTGGCATTAAATGAACAAATACCAGGTAGAAAAAGTATTGAGTGGAGAACATATGCACCAAATCACGCTTTTATACCAACAGTAAGTTCATTAGCATTCAAAAATCCAAATTTCGACTGGTCAACTGCTTTAACAAGAAATTTAGTGTGCGACCCAAATAATAAAGAAATTTATTTTGATTCCTATTTTGCACCAAGTAAAAATGAAGAACACGTTTTTGTATCAGCAGAAAACGCAAGTTGGTTAATTAAGGAATTACAAGGAATTTCCCAAGCTCCAAGTTTTCCAATCCAAGCAGGTTTATTTACTGGTCCAGATTTAATATGTAACGCCAATACCGTTTATTCATTTTCAGATGCTTGTAAATTACCTAGTACCGTAACTTGGTCAGTTTCTCCAAATCTTCAAATTGTATCATCAACAGGTTATTCAGTAACAGTATCACAAATTTCAAATGGTCAGGGTGCGATAACTGCTACTTTTCAAAACGGACAAACATTTACCAAATCCATATGGGTTGGGGCTCCATCTTTCACATTTGAATACAATTATTTTGAACCACAACCCATTAAGTCTACACTTTGTGTAGTTAGTGACAATCCAGATAGTACTTTACAGCAACAAGGGGTAACTAATGTTACTTATAAATTTTGTGGTAGTAGTACCGTGATTAACATCAATAGTTCTTATTGCTAGTGCCTTTAGTTGTGTAACATTGGAAGGGACCGCTCCTCTGAAAAATCAGGCAGCACACGGGTTA
>JAIEMH010000166.1 GCA_019752245.1 Flavobacteriaceae bacterium | reverse complement strand
TCTATTTTTGCAAAAATATTAAACAAAAAAAGTATATTTGAACAAATAAAACTAAAAAGAATAAATTATGTCTATTTGGAAGAGAAAATCAATAACAAAATTATTAGCAGAAGCTTCTGATTCTGAAAAAGGATTAAAAAGAACGTTAACCGCATGGTCATTAATTGCATTAGGTATTGGCGCTATCATTGGTGCAGGTCTTTTTGTAAGAACAGCTACTGCAGCAGCTCAAAATGCTGGTCCATCTGTAACTATAGGATTTATAGTAGCTGCAATTGGATGTGCTTTAGCAGGATTGTGCTACGCAGAATTATCATCTTCAATTCCAATTTCAGGTAGTGCCTATACTTACACTTATGCAACAATGGGTGAACTTCTAGCCTGGATAATTGGTTGGGATTTAATTCTAGAATATGCTGTTGGTGCTGCAACTGTAGGTATTGCTTGGAGTGAATACCTCAATAATTTGCTGGTCAATGTGCTTCATACTAGCCCTATTCCTTACTCACTATCACATTCTCCTTTTCAGAAAGTACTAGACCCAGTAACACATCAAGTTGTAGAACAAGGAATTATTAATCTTCCTGCATTATTTATTGTAGCAATAATTAGTTTGCTTTTAATTAAAGGTACACAAGAATCTGCTTTTGTAAACGGAATTATTGTAGTTGTAAAGGTTGCAATTGTTATCATGATTATAGTTTTTGGTTGGAGTTTCATCAATCCAGTAAACCATACGCCATACATTCCAGAAAGTTCTATTTTTACAGATGAACATGGTGTTGGACACAGTTATGGAGGAATTATGGGGATTCTTGGCGCAGCTGGAACAGTATTTTTTGCATTCATTGGTTTTGATGCTGTAAGTACAGCAGCTCAGGAAACAAAAAATCCAAAACGTGATATGCCAATTGGAATTCTCGGTTCGTTAGCAGTTTGTACTGTTTTATATATTCTTTTTGCTCACGTTTTAACAGGTGTTGCAACAGTTGAAGATTTTAGAAATGGCGGAAAAGAAGCATCTGTTGCTTTTGCAATTGGAAAATACATGATAGGGTATCAATGGTTGGCTCAGTTTGTGACTGTAGCTATTCTAGCAGGATTTTCTTCTGTAATTTTGGTGATGTTATTAGGTCAATCAAGAGTTTTTTATGCAATGGGTAAAGATGGTTTACTGCCTAAATATTTTGGTGATTTACACCCAAAATACAAAACGCCATACAAAGCAAATCTTGCAATTCTAGTAATTGTTGGTTTATTTGCTGCATTTATACCTGGAGATATTGTTGGAGACATGACCAGTATCGGAACATTGTTTGCCTTTATTCTTGTTTGTATTTCAGTAATAGTGTTAAGAAAAACAGAACCAGACATGAAACGTGAATTTAAAACGCCTTTAGTTCCTTTAGTTCCTATTCTTGGAGTTTTAGTTTGTCTTGCTATGATTTATGGTTTAGGATGGACTAACTGGTTGAGACTAGGAGTTTGGTTAGCAATCGGATTGGTTATTTATTTTACTTATGGCAAGAAAAATAGTGTGTTAAACAATTCAAAAGAAGAATAAACAACACATTTAGATATAAAAAGGTATTGCATTGTGATTCGTCATTCTGTAATACCTTTTTCTTTTTATAAATAGTTCTCAACAAATCAGTATCAAATTTAAATTTTTCCGATATTTGTATATGATTATTTCAAAAAACTGGCTCGAATTACTAATCCACTTAAAATTCCTCATCAAGAGAAATCCTGAATGAGCTGATTTAATTTGCAAATTAATTAAGGTGTCAATTAGATAATTAATTTTCTATATTGACTAATTATCTAATTATCTAATTTTAATACTATGCCAATTTATCATAAACTAGGAAATTTTCCTCAAAAAAGACACACGCAATTCGAAAAACCAAATGGCGGATTGTACTACGAACAATTATTTGGAACCGAAGGTTTTCATGGACATTCGTCTTTATTATACCATGTTCACAGACCTACACAGGTTAAAGAAATAACAAAATCTTATTCAGTTGAACCAAAAATAGCCATCGGTAAAAACATAAAATCGTTATTGCTAAAAGGATTTGAACTTAAGCCAGAAGACGATTTTTTAGATTCACGAAAAGCAATGTTGGTCAATAAAGATTGCACCATCGGATTAGCAGCACCAAGAAAATCGCTTACAGACTATTTCTATAAAAATGCCGATGCCGACGAAATGATTTTCATCCATAAAGGAAGTGGAAAATTAAGAACCATGATGGGAAACATCGATTTTGAATATGGTGATTATCTAATTATTCCACGCGGAATGATTTATCAAATCCAATTCAACACCGAAGAAAATCGTTTGTTCTACGTAGAAAGTTTTGCCCCATTTTATACGCCAAAACGATACAAAAACGAGTCAGGTCAACACCTTGAACATTCGCCATTTTGCGAACGCGATTTTAAATTACCAACCGAATTAGAAACGCACGATGAAAAAGGCGATTTCACTATCAAAATAAAAAAAGAAGGAATGATGCATGAAGTAGTTTATGCAACACATCCTTTTGATGTTGTAGGTTGGGATGGTTATAATTTCCCATACGGATTTTCTATTCACAACTTCGAACCAATTACTGGTCGAGTGCATCAACCGCCACCAGTACATCAAACTTTTGAAACGTCAACTTTTGTAGTTTGTTCGTTTTGCCCTAGATTGTACGATTATCATCCAAAGGCAATTCCAGCGCCATACAACCATAGTAATATTGATTCTGATGAGGTTTTGTACTACGTAGATGGCGATTTTATGTCACGAAATAATATCGAACAAGGTCATATTACATTGCATCCAAAAGGAATTCCTCATGGTCCAGCGCCAGGTGCAATGGAACGCAGTATTGGAAAAACAATTACCGAAGAATTAGCAGTTATGGTAGACACTTTCCGGCCATTAATGGTCACAGAAGAAGCCATGGGATTAGACGATGGACAGTATTATAAATCTTGGGTGGAGTAATTAGATAATTAGATTATTATAAAATGAGAAAATGAGAAAATGAGAAAATGAGAAAATGAGAAAATGAGAAAATGAGAAAATGAGAAAATGAGAAAATATAATCAGAATTGTAAACATATTATTCATATAATTATTTTATTTCTATTTATCAAAATGTAATTGACACATTTTCTAATTAACACATTTTCTAATTAACACATTTTCTAATTAACACATTTTCTAATTAACATATTTTCTAATTGACACATTTTCTAATTTATAAAAAATGACTTTTAACGAAAAATACAAGAATAATGCGCTTTTAATAAAAAGTTTTGAGTTTTCACTTAAAATTATTGATTTAACGGAAGTATTACAAGAAAATAAAAAATTTGTAATTGGAAATCAATTATTAAAAAGCGGGACATCAATTGGCGCAAATGCTAAAGAAGCACAAAATGCCGAAAGCAAAGCAGATTTCATTCATAAATTAAAAATAGCAATCAAAGAAGCAGATGAAACAGAATATTGGTTATTTCTTTGCGATGCACACAAATCCTATCCTGATTGCAAAGAATTACTAAATGATTTATCTGAAATAATAAAAATTTTAAATAAAATAATTTCAACATCAAAACAAAAATAATTAGAAAATGTGCCAATGTGTTATTTAGTTAATTTTCTAATTCCAACACATTTTCTAATTTTCTAATTTTCACATTATCTAATTGAATTATGAGCAAACAACCTCAATCAGTCGAATACGGCTTAGAAAAAATATTTGAAGGAGCACAAGATTTCCTTCCGCTTTTAGGAACAGACTACGTAGAATTTTATGTAGGAAATGCAAAACAATCAGCACATTATTACAAAACAGCTTTTGGATATCAATCATTAGCTTATGCTGGACTTGAAACTGGAGTTAAAGACAAAGCAAGTTATGTTTTAAAACAAGACAAAATTAGAATTGTACTTACAACGCCATTAACACAAGATTCTCCAATTCATTCGCATCTTCAAAAACATGGTGATGGAGTAAAAGTAGCGGCGCTTTGGGTTGAAGATGCAACTTCAGCTTACGAAGAAACCATGAAACGCGGTGCACGTTCGTTTATGGAGCCAACTGTTGAAAAAGACGAATTTGGTGAAGTAGTT
>JAIEMH010000246.1 GCA_019752245.1 Flavobacteriaceae bacterium | reverse complement strand
GTCGGTACGATTTTACTTTTATTGGCAATACCATGAACTTGGGTGAAAATAATATTACTATTGGCTGTGAAGATTTATTGCTCACAACATCAAGTGCATCTTTATCACTAAACACCAATCAAATTATTGAAAATGCTTATCTTTATTGGGCTGGATCAGGATTAGGAGATTTTAATATAAAATTAAATACCATTGATATTACTGCACAACGAACCTTTTCAAATATTTCTATAAGTTCGGGATTACCCTATTTTAGTGCTTTTGCTGATGTAACCAATCAAATTGTAAGTACTGGAAACGGAACCTTCACGCTATCTGATTTAGACATTTCTCAGACTTTAATTAACGAACCTGGATATTGCAATAACCGAACTAATTTTGCAGGTTGGGCAATAATTATTGTCTATAAAGATCTTAATTTGCCATTAAATCAAATCAATATTTATGATGGTTTGCAAAGTATTCCAAATGCCTTAAATATTACTTTAAATAGTCTTAATGTAATTGACAATAACAATGCTCAAATTGGTTTTATTGCATGGGAAGGTGACAGCAATCTCGCTGTAAATGAAACGCTTAAAATAAATGGAAATCCATTAAGCAATCCTCCATTAAATCCTGCAAATAATGCTTTTAATGGTACAAATAGTATAACTGGAGCCAATAATTTATACAACATGGATTTGGATATTTACAACATTCAAAACAATATAAACATTGGTGATTCATCGGCATTAATTCAATTAACTTCTGGTCAAGATGTAGTTCTAATTAATGCAATTGTAACAAAACTTAACAGTCAATTACCCGACGCATCAATTACAATAGATTCAATTACACAACAATGTGACTCTAGAGAAATTTCAGTGGCGTACACCATTTCAAATTTAAATTGCACTAACAGTCTTCCATCTGGAACACCAATTGCAATTTATGCCAACGGTCAATTGATTGCACAAACGCAAACAACTACAGTAATTGCTATTGACGGAAGTGAAACTGGACAAATACAATTATCAATTCCAAACAACATTCCTAACGATTTTAACCTTACAATAGTTGTTGATGATAACGGACAAGGTAACGGAATTGTAACTGAAATTTTAGAAAATAACAACAGCGCTTTACTTGCTGTTTCTCTTTGGATGGCACCAACATTCAATTTGCTAGAACCTTTAGTTGCTTGCAACGAAGGATTAACGAAAGGTCATTTTGATTTTTCTAATTATCAAAATATGGTTTTAGCAAATTCATCTGATAGTTTTGCAGGATTTTATGAAACACTATCTGATGCCAATTTACAAATCAATCCAATAGTTAACGCATCAAATTATTTAGCTACTACAACTCCAAAAGAAATTTTTATCAGAATTGAGAATGATCATTGTGCTGCTGTAACTTCGTTTGTATTAAACACAAAAAACTGTCCTCCAAAAGTTTACAATTATGTATCTGCCAATGGCGATGGAATGAACGACACTTTTTTTATTGAAGGATTGAGAGATATTTTTGTCAATTTCAAATTAGAAATCTACAATCGTTGGGGAAGACTTGTTTGGACTGGAAATAACAACACAAACGACTGGGATGGATATACCACAAAAGGATTTAAGATGGACGAAACCATTTCTCCAAAAGGAACTTTCTATTATATTTTAAACTTGAACGACGCTGATTATCTTCAACCTTTGGTTGGTTGGTTGTATTTTACAAAATAAATCTAAGTTAATTTTAAGTTTACAATTCAAAAAACTCAGTATCTTAGCACCTTAAATCAATTTTTTTATCATTTGAAACAAATTACTTCCATACAAAATTCTTTCATAAAATCGTTAGTTCAACTTCAAGAGAAAGCTAAAGCTAGAAAACAATCGGGCACTTTTTTAATTGAAGGAAAACGAGAAATTGAGTTAGCCATTAAAGGTAAATATGAACTGGAAACCATTTTGTTTTTACCCGAATTAATTTCTGAATCGGAAATCAATAAACTCACAAAAAAGCAAATAGAATTAATTGAAATCAATAAGGAAGTCTATCAAAAACTTGCCTATCGTGATACAACCGAAGGAATTTTGGCAATTGCAAAAACTAAATCTTTAGCATTATCTGACTTAAACCTGCCCAATAACCCATTGATTTTAGTAATGGAATCTATAGAAAAACCTGGAAATCTTGGTGCTATGCTAAGAACTTGTGATGCTGCCAATGTTGATGCAGTTATAATTGCAAATCCAAAAACTGATTTATACAACCCAAATATTGTTCGTTCTAGTGTTGGTTGTCTTTTTACAAACCAAATTGCAACAGGCTCAACAGAAGATGTAATTAAATTTTTGAAAGATAAAAATATTGCTATCTTTGGTGCTACATTACAGAACTCCAACTTCTACCACATACAAGATTATACTATTCCAACTGCATTAATCGTTGGCACAGAAGCAACAGGCTTAACTCAAGCTTGGCGTGACAATGCCACTCAAAACGTCATTATTCCGATGCAAGGTGAAATCGATTCTATGAACGTCTCTGTAGCTTCAGCAATTTTATTGTTTGAAGCAAAAAGACAACGAGGATTTTGATTTAAACTTAAAAACAAAACATGAAAAAATTATTATTTAGTGCAATTGCTTTAGTCAGTGCTGCAATTTCTTTTGCTCAAATTTCTGAATCTAAATTGGATGATGTTGTAAACAGAACCATGAAAACCTTTAATGTTCCTGGCATAGCAGTAGCAATTATTAAAGATGGAAAAGTTGTTATTTCTAAAGGTTATGGAGTTTCTAAAATAAATACCCAACAAAAAGTTGATGGAAATACGCTTTTCGGAATAGCTTCTAATAGTAAAGCGTTTACAACTGCAGCACTCGGAATGCTAGTTGATGAAAAGAAAATCAATTGGAACGATAAAGTCATTAAATACATTCCTGAATTTAAAATGTATAACGATTACGTAACCAATGAATTTACAATAAGAGATTTATTAACTCACAGAAGTGGTCTTGGTCTTGGTGCTGGAGATTTAATGATTTGGCCAGATGGACATAATTTTACTCCTAAAGATATCATCAAAAACATACAATACTTAAAACCAGTTTCGGCTTTTCGTTCGCAGTATGATTATGACAACTTACTATATGTAATTGCAGGCGAAGTTATTGAGCGAGTTTCTGGAATATCATGGTGCGAATTTATTGAAACACGAATCATGAAACCATTAAAAATGGACAATAGTGCCGCTTCATGGAACAGATTAAAAGACACTACCAATACCATTGTCCCACACGTTCCAACAAATGGAAAGTTAGACATTATAAAGCGCTATACAAATCCAATTTTTGATGCTGCTGCCGGAATTTATACAAGTACCAATGATCTTAGTAAATGGGTTATCGCTCAATTACAAAACGGAAAATATGGCGACCAAAAACAATTTCAGTTGTTTAGTCCGGAAGTTCATAAAGACATGTGGACATCACAAACAATCTTATCAACTAACGGAATGAAACCTTATAGTTGCAACTTTAAATCGTACGGTCTTGGTTGGCAATTAACCGACATTAACGGACATTTACAAGTTTCTCATACTGGAGGTTTAGACGGAATTGTAACCCAAACTATAATGTTTCCTGACCTTCAACTAGGAATTATTGTATTGACCAATCAACAATCGGGTGCAGCATTCAATTCTATATCTAATACAATAAAAGATAGTTACTTGGGATTGAATTTTCCAGATCATGTTGTTGCCTTAAGTACAGAACGAAAACAAAAAGAAGAAAATGCAGATAAAATTACGGATGAAGTATGGGCAAAAGTAGATAACAACCTATTAAAAAAAATCAAAATAGATACTAAAAAATATATTGGAACCTACAAAGACAATTGGTTTGGAGAAGTTACCATTTACGAAAGAAAAGGAATTTTATACTTCACTTCTTCACGTTCGCCAAGACTTACTGGTACAATTTTTTTCTATAAAGACCAAAATTTTGTAGTAAAGTGGAACAATAAAAGTTTTCATGCAAAAGCATGAGAAAAATAAAGACAAACAGAAAATTTTTCAGGGGCTACATTCAGTATGTGGCCTAAAATCTTACTGGGGCGTTCCAGCCGGTTTTTCAGAATTTTGACCAATGAAATAG
>JAIEMH010000095.1 GCA_019752245.1 Flavobacteriaceae bacterium | reverse complement strand
AACGGGATTCTTTATAATACTTTTTCAAAAATTCATGGGCGGTGTTTGGACAAACACTGAAGATATGACTGTAGTTCTTGAAACGCTTGCTGGTTTCTCTCTTGGAGCAGAATCTATTGCATTATTCGCAAGAGTTGGTGGTGGTATTTATACAAAAGCTGCCGATGTTGGTGCCGATTTAGTTGGAAAAGTTGAAGCTGGAATTCCAGAAGATGATCCAAGAAATCCTGCTACAATTGCAGATAACGTTGGAGATAACGTAGGTGACGTTGCCGGAATGGGTGCCGATTTATTTGGTTCGTATGTAGCAACAGTTCTTGCAGCAATGGTTCTTGGTAACTATGTTATTAAAGATATGGGCGGAAATATTCAAGACGCTTTTGGCGGAATTGGACCAATTTTATTACCTATGGCTATCGCTGGTTTCGGAATTTTATTCTCTATCATTGGTACAATGGTTGTAAAAATATCTGATGATAATGCAAAAGAAGCTCAAGTTCAAAAAGCATTAAACATTGGAAACTGGATTTCTATTGCTTTAACAGCTATTTCTTGTTATTTATTAGTAAAATACATGTTGCCAGAAACTATGAAAATGAGTTTCTTTGGTGAAGGATTAAAAGATATTTCTTCAATGAGAGTGTTCTATGCAACAATCGTAGGATTAGTTGTCGGAGCTACAATTTCATCGGTTACAGAATATTATACAGGTTTGGGTACAAAACCAGTTTTGGCAATTGTACAAAAATCTTCAACTGGAGCAGGAACTAATGTAATCGCTGGTTTAGCTACTGGTATGATTTCTACTTTCCCAACAGTTTTATTGTTTGCTGGTGCAATTTGGGCATCGTATGCTTTTGCAGGATTTTACGGAGTTGCTTTAGCTGCTTCAGCAATGATGGCAACAACTGCAATGCAATTAGCAATCGACGCTTTCGGACCAATTTCTGACAATGCTGGTGGAATTGCAGAGATGAGTGAATTACCTAAAGAAGTTCGTACTCGTACAGACATCTTGGATTCAGTTGGTAACACAACTGCTGCAACAGGAAAAGGTTTTGCAATCGCTTCTGCTGCTTTAACATCGTTAGCTTTATTTGCTGCGTATGTAACTTTTACAGGAATTGATGGTATTAATATTTTCAAAGCTCCAGTATTAGCAATGTTATTTGTTGGTGGAATGATTCCTGTAGTTTTCTCTGCTTTAGCAATGAATTCTGTAGGTAAAGCCGCAATGGATATGGTTTATGAAGTACGTCGTCAGTTTAAAGAAATTCCAGGAATTATGGAAGGAACTGGAAAACCTGAATACGCTAAATGTGTTGATATTTCTACAAAAGCAGCTTTACGCGAAATGATGTTGCCTGGAATAATGACTATTGGTTTTCCAATTGCAATTGTTCTTTTAGGAAAATTAGTTTATGGTGATAACAACCAATTAATTGCTGAAATGTTAGGTGGTTATATGGCTGGAGTTACAGTTTCTGGTGTGCTTTGGGCTGTGTTCCAAAACAATGCTGGTGGTGCTTGGGATAATGCTAAAAAATCGTTCGAAGCTGGAGTGATGATTAATGGTGAAATGACTTTCAAAGGTTCTGATGCTCACAAAGCTGCTGTAACTGGAGATACTGTTGGTGATCCATTTAAAGATACTTCTGGTCCATCAATGAATATATTGATTAAATTAACTTGTTTAATCGGCTTAGTTATCGCTCCAATTTTAGGAAACGGTCATACAGAAGGTACTGATAACAAGAAAATGGAATGTACTATCGAAATGGGAAAAGAGTGTAAAGACATGGGCAAATGCGATATGAGCAAATGTGCTACCATGACTAAAGACGAATGTGCTAAAATGTGCGACAGTCTTAAATGTACTCCAGAAGAAAAAGAAATGTGTTTGTCTCACTACGATGCAGATGGAAAATTCGTTGCTCCTAAAGAAGGTGATGCATGTTGTGCTAAAAAAGAAGTGACTTCAAGCAAAGACGTTAGAGTAGAAATTACAAATACTAACGGAAAAGCTAAAGCAACCGTTACAACTAAAACTAATGGTACTTCTAATACTCAAACTTTTGAAGGTACTGAAGCTGAAGTAAAAGCTAAAGTTGAAGCTTTGAAATAGTTTTTGAAATAAATAATACAAAAATGCCTCGCAAAAGTGAGGCATTTTTTTTTGACTTTTTTTATGTAAATTTAGCCAATGATAAATACCAAATTCATGTCTAAAAAAGTTATAGCACTTCTATTGCTAATTTTCAATGTCGGATTTTCTCAAACCCAATTGCCTTTAATTCCTTATCCCAATTCGGTTCAAATAGAGAAAGGTTCTTTTGCAATAACTAAAGAAACCGTTATACAAGCAGATGAAAAAACATTCGAAGCCAATTATCTTAAAGCACAAATTAAAGAAATAACAGGATTGGACTTGACAATTCTACCAGTAACTAATGCCAATTCTAAGATTGCACTAAGTTTTGTAGTTGAATCGATTGTAATTAGAGATAGTGAGCAATATCATCTTGATATTTCAAATAAAAAAGCAATCATACAAGCAGAATCCGATGAAGGTTTTTTCTACGGAATTCAAACATTTTTACAATTAATTCCATCTGGTTCAAAAACTCAAATTAAAATTCCTTGTTTAAAAATTGATGACGAACCTAAATTCGCTTGGCGCGGAATGCATCTTGATTGCGCTAGACATTTCTTTCCAAAAGAATTCATCAAAAAGTATATTGATTATCTTGCCATGTATAAAATGAATACTTTTCATTGGCACTTAACAGACGATCAAGGTTGGCGTATTGAAATTAAAAAATATCCAAAACTTACCGAAATCGGAGCCTGGAGAAAAGGATCAATGGTTGGTCATTACAGAGAACAAAAGTTTGATGACAAACGCTATGGCGGATTCTATACCCAAGACGAAATAAAAGAAATTGTAGCCTACGCAACTAAGCGTCACATTACAATAATTCCAGAAATAGAAATGCCAGGACATGCCGTTGCTGCTTTGGCGTCTTATCCAGAATATTCTTGTACAGGCGGACCATTTGAAGTGGCTTTAAAATGGGGTGTTTTAGATGATGTCTTTTGTCCAAAAGAGGAAACATTTACTTTTCTTGAAAACATTTTAACTGAAGTAATAGCTTTATTTCCTTCGCAATACATTCATATTGGTGGTGATGAGTGTCCAAAAACACGTTGGAAAGAATGTCCTAATTGTCAAGCTCTAATAAAAAAAGAAGGACTAAAAGACGAACACGAATTGCAAAGTTATTTCATCCAAAGAATTGAAAAGTTCGTCAACAGTAAAGGAAGAAAAATAATTGGTTGGGACGAAATTCTTGAAGGTGGTTTGGCTCCAAATGCAGCTGTAATGAGTTGGCGTGGTACCAAAGGTGGCATTGAAGCTGCCAAACAAAAACATTTTGTTATAATGACACCAAGTTCTTATTGTTATTTTGACCATTATCAAGGCGAACCAAAAAATGAACCATTAGCAATTGGCGGATTTACAACGGTAGAAAAAGTATACAGCTTTAATCCAATTCCAAAAGAGTTAACGGCAGAAGAAACGAGATATATTTTAGGTGCGCAAGGTAACGTTTGGACTGAATATATTAATGATGAGAAAAAAGTAGAATACATGATTTTCCCTAGAATGTTAGCACTATCTGAAGTGCTTTGGGGAACATCAAACCCAGAAAAATATAAAGATTTTCAAGATAGAATGATACATCAGCTTTTGGTTTTTGATAAAAAAGGAATCAATTATAGCAAAGCTTTTTTCGAAATCACATCCAAAGTAAATCAGTCTGAAGTTGATAATAGTTTGTTGTTTTCTTTAAAATCGTCAAAAAATAACTTTGGAATCCGATTTACAACTGACGGCTCATTACCAGATTGGAATGCGACTACTTATCAAAATCCTATTCAAATTACTAAAAGTCAAACGATAAAAGCGGCTTATTTTGAAGACAAACAACAGAAAAGCACTTTAATTGAGCAATCATTTTTTGTAAATAAAGCTACAGGAAAAAAAATAATATTGCTTCAAGTGAACAGGAAAAGAGTTGTATTGCTTCAAATGAACAGGAAAAGAATAGTGTTGCTTCAAGTGAACAGGAAAAGAATAGTGTTGCTTCAAGTGAAC
>JAIEMH010000298.1 GCA_019752245.1 Flavobacteriaceae bacterium | reverse complement strand
TTTTCTTTTTGGGGAAATAGTAGCAGTTATGATGGTGATACTGGAGCTCAAATGATTGTGAATGAAGACAAATCTGCATTTTCTGTAATTGTAGACATCTCAAATAAAAACCAAGAAACACACAAGTTATATTTATTTGACGCTAAACTAAATCAGAAATTTATTCACGAGTTTAAACGCGATATTAAAGACAAAAAATTTAGATATGAAAACATTGATGTTTCTAAAGATGGAAGCACTTTGTATTTATTAGGAAAAGTTTACACTACTGAAAAGAAAAAGAAAAAAGACGGTGGAAAATACCAATACGAACTGTCAAGAATAACTAAGGATGGAATTGCAACTCAAGTTTTTGACACAGAAGAACATTATTCTGGATCATTAAAAACGATTGTTTTTGAAGACCGAGTTACTTGCGTAGGATTTTATTCTGATAGAAATGATTCGCGTTACAAGGGATTAAGCTACTTTGAATTGGATCCAAAAACGTTAGCTATAAAAAAATCTAAATTCAATCCGTTTACAGAGCAATTTATGATTGATAAATACGGAAAAGATAAAGATAAAGAATTAAGAAACCTTTCTTTTAGAGGTATTTCTATAACTGCATCTGGCGATATTGTTTTTAATGCCGAAGAATTTTATGTAATCACAACAACCATGATGCAACCTGGTGGAGGAATGTCTACTAGAACTACGTATTATTATAATGATATCGTGAGTGCAAAACTAAATGTTGAAGGCGATTTGATTTGGGCTAGAAACATCAATAAACGTCAGTCTACTAGTGGCGATGATTCTTATATTTCATACACTTCAACTATTAAAGGTGATGACACTTTCTTCTTTATAAATACTGGAGAAAAAGTAAAGAAACTAAGTAACGATAGAATTCAATTTGGACAAACAAGCGCAAAACGTTCTAATTTAAATATCATTAGAATTAAACCAAATGGTGATTTTGATTACCAAGAAATTCTAGATGACAAAGACAGCGAAGTTCCATTTATGGTTTCTGATGGTGCTGTAACTAACAACTCTGTTTACTTTATAGGACGAAAAGGGAAGAAAAAACAACTTTTAAAAGTCACTTTGTAAAACTAAAAAGAGAACCAATCTTGGTTCTCTTTTTTTATTTTTCACCTTCCCATTCGGCATAGAATTGCGACAGAAAAAGTTCCATAAAATGATGTCTTTCTTTTGCAATTTTTCTACCTGTTTCAGTATTCATTTTATCCTTTAATAAAAGTAACTTTTCGTAAAAATGATTTAGCGTTGGTGCTTCATTACTCTTATATTCTTCCTTAGTCATAGAAAGATTTGGTGCAATTTCTGGATTGTAAAGTGGTCTGTTTTTATACCCACCATAGTTAAAACATCTTGCAATTCCAATGGCTCCAATGGCATCCAATCTATCAGCATCTTGGACAATGTCTAATTCTTTAGAAGTAAATATCTTTTCAAAATTTCCGCCTTTAAACGAAATATTCTCGATGATGTTTATCACATGAACAATTGTTTCTTCGGATGCATTTTGCGATTCTAAAAATTCACGTGCCACTCTTGGACCAACCGTTTCGTCGCCATCATTAAACTTACTATCGGCAATATCGTGTAGTAACGCGCCAAGTTTTACAACTTCTAAATCACATTGTTCGCCATCGGCTATTAGTAAAGCATTTTTGTAAACACGTTGCATGTGAAACCAGTCATGACCAGCTTCGGCACCTTTTAATTTTTCTTTTACAAAAAGAATGGTGTTGTCAATTAAACTATTCATTTATTATTTTTACTCTAAATTCACGAATTAAAAAATGTTGACTCTCAAAGAATATCTTCAAAAATCAACATCTATATTTTTATTGTTTTATTTACTTAATTAAAGCTGGTTGTACCCATTTGAAGATATGATTTTCTTCTGGCAATACTAATCTTTCCGAAATTTTAGCCATTCTTCCTGGCAATTTCATCAGATAATCTCTTGCTTTCTCTGCTTCGTCTGTAAGATTTCCTATTTTATCAATTTGCCATTTATCAATTAATTTCTGCATAATATCTACATAATCATTAGCGGTATAAACGCCTAATTTTTGAGCAGAATTAGAAAATTGTTCGAAAGCTGTACCTATTTTCTCGCCAGATTCTCTTAAGAAATGAGCTGGCATTGTAATTTTTTGCTTCATCATGTATTGAAAAGCAAGCATCATTTCGCTTGGATCAACTTTGAAAATTTGATTTACAAATTCGCTGTAAGCATGATGGTGACGCATTTCATCGCCTGCAATCATTTTGCATACTTTAGAAAGCTTTTTATCACCATAATCTTTAGCTAATTGCGAAACTCTATTGTGAGAAATATAGGTTGCAAGTTCCTGAAAACTAGTGTAGACAAAGTTTTTGTATGGATCTTTACCTGTTCCAATATCGAAACCATCGGCAATTAAATGTTGCGTTGTAATTTCTACTTCACGCATGTTCACACGACCTGATAAATACAAATATTTGTTTAGTAAATCACCATGACGGTTTTCTTCACTTGTCCATTGACGAACCCATTTAGACCAGCCGTTTCTTCCTTCATTATCGACACCTTCAACTTCCATTAACCACGATTCATAAGTAGGAAGCGCTTCTTCGGTAATAGTATCACCAACCATTGCTACCCAAAAATCATAAGGCAAATCTTTGGCGATTTCTTGTAATTCTTTTACTTCATCAAAGAATGTTTCGCTTTGCGCATCTGGTAAAAAATCTGATGGTTGCCAAATTGTTTCTACAGGAATTAAAAATTGATCAACAAAATCGTCAACTTTATTTTCTAGAAATTGCATCACCTCTAGACGGATGTTTTTTATAGACATTGTGTTTAAATTTCTGATATTATACTTTAGATTTTATCTAATGGCATAATAATATTAATATTTTACTGATTGCACTACTGCTTTTTCAGTTTTTTGTATTAGTTCTTCAAATGGAAAATCGCTTACAGCAATTGGATCATGGATTATAAATTCTAATCTGTTTCCTAAACCCATCGGAAAAGCTCCAAATTTAACCATTTTCCACGAATTATTAATGCTAATTGGCACAACATAAGCAGAAGGAGCATATTTACAGAGAATTTTTAATCCGCTTTGTGCGAATTCCTTTGGTTTTCCATCTTTACTTCTTGTTCCTTCAGGAAAAATTACAGCCGATCGTTTGTGCTTTTCAATATATTCTCCCAAACCTTTTATAGTTGGAATGGCTTGTTTTGGATCTTTTCTATCTATTAAAACGGAACCACCATGTCTTAAATTGTATGAAACACTCGGAATTCCTTTTCCTAATTCTTTTTTACTTACAAATTTTGGATGGAATCTTCTCAAATACCAAATAATACCTACAATATCATACAAGCTTTGGTGGTTGGCAACAAAAATAATGGGAGCACCTTTTGGAATTTTTTTGATGTTTCTAAATTGAAACCGCGTTCCCAAAAGATTAGTGCATTTTACCAAACAAAAATTAAGATAGTCCACACTTTTCTTGTGCGCTTGATATCCAAACACATTAAAACAAACCCACTGAATAAGATGAAAAACAACCAAACAAAGTCCGAAACAAAGGTAATAAACAATAGAAATTGGATAAGAAATTAGCTTTTCCATGACTGTAAAAAATTTGTTGGCTAAAGTAAGAAATATATTTTGGATGGAATTGTTTAAAACTCATTTCTATAAACTTCTTTTACATCAAAAAAATATTTATTTTTACGGAAAATACAAGCAATTTAAATGAAAGAAAAAATGAGTTCAGAAAAAGAAGCTAAATTAAAAGCCTTACAACTAACGCTTGACAAATTAGACAAAACATACGGAAAAGGAACCGTAATGAAAATGGGCGATAAAGCCATTGAAGAAGTAGAAACAATTTCGTCTGGTTCATTAGGTCTAGATTTAGCGTTAGGCGTTAACGGATATCCAAAAGGAAGAGTTATAGAAATATATGGTCCAGAATCGTCGGGTAAAACAACCTTAACACTTCATGCTATTGCCGAAGCTCAAAAAGCTGGTGGAATTGCAGCTTTTATTGATGCAGAACATGCATTTGATAAATCTTACGCTGAAAAATTAGGTATCCAAACAGAAAATTTATTAATCTCTCAACCAGATAATGGTGAGCAAGCGTTAGAAATTGCAGAACATTTAATTCGT
>JAIEMH010000104.1 GCA_019752245.1 Flavobacteriaceae bacterium | reverse complement strand
GGAAACCAGTGTTGTAAAAGGATTTAGAGCTGCTATTATCTTTGATTTAGGAGTTGTTCTTGCCGATATTATTTTTATTTTAATAGCTTATTTTAGTAGTTATCGATTAATTCAAAGTATAAAAGACGATCCTGCATTATTCATTTTTGGAGGATTAGTAATGCTCACGTACGGAATTATATCATTTGTAAAAAACCGAAAAGAATCTAAAAAAGAAATCGATCAAGAAGATCCATCTGACTTAGCTAAAAACAATTATTTAACACTTTTTATAAAAGGTTTTTTCTTAAATTTTATCAATATTGGAGTACTTGGATTTTGGTTAGCAATACTCATAACTATCGGACCACAATTAGAATTGAAAGCATCAAGAATGATTACTTTTTTCTCTACTTTAATTGTAACTTACTTTGTAACAGATATTTTTAAAATACTATTAGCCAAACAATTAAGAAACAAATTAAATCCAAAAAACATCTTAATCATTAAAAAATTCATTAGCATTATTTTAATAATTTCAGGAGTGTTCTTACTTTCACAAGGCTTGTTTCCAAAAGATAGAAAAATTGTAAATTCTGCCATAGAAAAACTGGAAGAGCGCAAATAAAACTTCCTTATGCAGAAAAAAATAAGTTTACTTCTTTTATTTTTTTCACTTTCATTTTATGGTCAAAATGATACGATTTCTGTTGTGAAACATACAGATAAAGATATTACTGTAAATAAAGAAAAAAAAATTATTTATCGTGGGATTACAAATAGTTTATCTATCGAAGTTCCTAACTGCAAATCATTTACTGCAACTGCAGATGGATTAAAAATAATTTCAAAAAATCTATATAATTTAATTCCTGGTTCTGGTTCAGAAGTAATAATCACTATTAACATAGTTTTTAAAAACAATAAAAAAAAAACTGAAAAACAACTTTTTCAAATTAAAAATATCGGTGGTTTTGTTACTTCTATAAAAGGTAGAAGTGGTTTTGTTCGTTTACAAAAAACTAGTTTAAAAGATGCAATTATTAAAATAGGTTTTGAAGATAAAAATCTATCTTTTTCAAATAAGATAAATAGTTTTAGTTTAAAAATTCCTGGTGTGCCTACGATTGAAGTTTACGGAAATAAAATTAACCAACAAACTTATGATAAAATTTTAAAAAACGCATCAATAGGCGATCAGATTACTATTTCAGATATTAGATTTACAGTATTAGAGGAAGCTCTAAAAGGTTTTTTAATTTGTAAAATAAATCTAATTTTAATAGAAATTTACTAACTTTTGTCATTTCGATGAAAGGAGAAATCACACATTTAAAATCACTTAATTAGATTCTTCTTACCTCAGAATGACAAATATGTGTTGAAAAGTACGGATTCTAAAAAAACTTTAATTAATTTTTCAAAAAATTTAAAATAAAAAAATCCTCTCGATTGAGAGCATTTTAAGAAGAGGCATCCTCCGGATTCGAACAAAACTTTAATCAATTTTTTCTAAAAATTTTGAAATAAAAAAACCTCCAAGTTTCCTTGAAGGTTTCTGAGACATCGTCTGGATTCGAACATAACTTTAATTAATTTTTTCTAAAAATTTTGAAATAAAAAAACCTCCAAGTTTCCTTGAAGGTTTCTGAGGCATCGTCCGGATTCGAACCGGAGTAGGAGCTTTTGCAGAGCCCAGCCTAGCCGCTCGGCCACGACGCCAATTTATTTATTGGATTGCAAATATATAAAAAAGTTTAAAGTTTGAAAGTTTAAAGTTTAAAAAGTTTTATTTTCTTCATTTCGTATTTCCAACCTTCTACTTTGTAACTAATTTCTATATTCTTCCATTTCAATTGTAACCGCTTCAACATCACCACCAATAGGCGGATTTAATTTGGAAACTGCTAATAGAATTCGTGATACAGACGGAATTTCTTTAAAGATTCTTGTGATGATTCTGTTAGCAACATGTTCTAATAATTTAGAGCGAATGTCCATTTCTTCCTCAACAATTCTGTTTAAAAGCACATAATCAACCGTATCTTTCAACTCATCTGTCAAAGCAGACTTGCGTAAATCGGTTTTAATTTCAAGATCAACTCTATAATCTGACCCAATTTTTCCTTCTTCTTCAAGACATCCGTGAAAAGAAAAAGTTCTAATATTTTGTAATTTAATAGTTCCCATTTTTTTGGTTTTCAGTCTCAGATTTCAGTCTCAGTTACAAGTTTCTTAAAGAAAATGGTAAACTGTAAACCGAAAACTGTAAACTTTTTTATCTTTGCTAAAATTACAAAATAATTATGTCAACCGAAGAGAAATCACTTCATTTTATAGAACAAATTATAGAAGACAGTTTATCAAGCGGTTTCGCTCAAGATAAGTTGCGTTTTCGTTTTCCGCCAGAGCCAAATGGGTATTTACACATTGGTCATGCCAAATCTATTTGTTTAAATTTCGGATTAGGATTGCGTTACAATGCGCCAGTAAATTTGCGTTTTGACGATACTAATCCTGCCAAAGAAGAGCAAGAATATGTTGATGCTATAAAAGAAGATTTACTTTGGTTAGGCTTCAATTGGGCAGAAGAACGCTATGCTTCCGATTATTTTCAGCAGTTATACGATTGGGCAGTTGCAATGATTAAAAACGGAAAAGCTTATGTAGATTCTCAATCTTCTGAAGAAATGGCCATTCAAAAAGGAACGCCAACACAACCAGGAGTTGATGGTCCATATAGAAATCGTTCGGTTGAAGAAAATTTACAACTTTTTGAAGCGATGAAAAACGGAGATTTTCCTGAAGGAAGTCACGTTTTAAGAGCTAAAATTGATATGGCATCTAAGAATATGTTGATGCGTGATCCTTTGATGTATAGAGTTTTACATCGTCATCATCACAGAACTGGAAACGATTGGAAAATCTATCCGATGTACGATTTTGCGCATGGTGAAAGTGATTACATCGAACAAATTTCGCATTCTATTTGTACATTAGAATTTGTAATGCACCGCGAGTTATACAATTGGTTTTTAGATCAAATATATGAAGCAGCAAAAGTGCGTCCAAATCAATATGAGTTTGCTCGTTTGAATTTGAATTACACGGTAATGAGTAAACGAAAACTATTACAACTAGTTGAAGAAAAGGTTGTTAATGGTTGGGATGATCCAAGAATGCCTACAATTTCAGGATTACGTCGTCGTGGTTATACAGCAAAATCTATTAGAAATTTCTGTGAAACTATTGGTGTTGCTAAACGTGAGAATGTAATTGATGTTTCGCTTTTAGAGTTTTGTTTACGTGAAGATTTAAACAAAACAGCGCCAAGAGTTATGGCAGTTTTAGATCCGGTGAAGTTGGTAATTACCAATTATCCGGAAGGAAAAGAAGAATGGTTGGAAGCCGAAAATAATCAAGAAGATGAAAGCGCAGGTTTTAGAAAAGTTCCTTTTTCTCGTGAATTATATATAGAAAGAGAAGACTTTTTAGAAGTTGCTCCAGCTAAATTTTTTAGATTAAGTATCGGAAACGAGGTTCGTCTTAAAAATGGTTATATTATTAAAGGTGAAAGTGTTACTAAAGATGCAAACGGAAAAATTACCGAAATTCAAGTAACTTATGATGAAGATTCACGCTCAGGAAGTGGAAGTGAAGCTAGTCAAAGAAAAGTAGCCGGAACATTGCATTGGGTTTCAATTTCGCATGCTATTGAAGCTGAAGTTCGTTTGTATGATAGATTGTTTATTGATGAAGCACCAGATGCTCACAAGGAGAAAAATTTCTTGGAATTCATGAATAAATCGTCGTTAGAAATCGTAAAAGGATTTGTAGAACCAAGTCTTGCAGATGTAAAACCAAATGATAAATTTCAGTTTCAACGATTGGGTTATTTTAATGTTGATAAAGATTCAAATTCCTCAAAATTAGTCTTTAACAAAACCGTTGGACTAAAAGATGCTTGGGAAGAAAAAGGCAAAAAAGAAGAAAATTTATTGATGAATACGTTAAAAGAACTCAATAAATATGTAAAAGAAAAAGACGAAAATGCTGCCGAAATTATCTTAAAACCAATTGTTGAAAACATAAAAAGTATCGATAATTACAGTTTGATTATCAACACAATTCTAAAAAATATTAAGAACGATAATAATGCTTTGTTGTTTGCGAATTTGGTCTTGAAACATTCTGATAAAGTTTCTTCAAAAGATATCGAAATTG
>JAIEMH010000337.1 GCA_019752245.1 Flavobacteriaceae bacterium | reverse complement strand
TCTTGTAAATGATAGTTCGAGAAAGAGAGATACATCTTGTTTGATCAAATAATAATAATTTATATTCTATTTTGCCATCAATAATTTCATTAATTCGTTCAACATATTCTCCTACCACAAATGAACCTTCTTTATGAGGTGGCATCGAATCACCCGTAACAGGAAAAGCACGATATTTTCCATGGGTTAGAAAAGGAAGTGAAATGTGTTGCAAACTTTCAATAAATTCGGGATCACCATAACCTCTTAAATAGCCTGCTTGTGCTTTTGCACCTACAATCTCAATCCTATTTTCGCCATCACTGTCAACTGTTATAGGTAGTAAAATTCGGTTTTCCTCTAATTGAATTAAATTCTCATAGGGAACTCTTCGGATATCAAAGGATAACAACAAATCAATACTTACGTGAAAGTATCTTGAAATCTTTTGTAGGCAATCTAAGGGTGGGTCAGTTGTTCCTTCGTATTTAGCATAACGTTCTCTCGGAATTCGCAATTCATCCGCTATTTTTTGCTGTGTCATGCCACTTTTGACGCGCAAGTATCTAAGGTTATCAGAAAATATAGACATATGTTAATGTGAATTTAATTCACAATAAATATAGTATTTTTTGGTAATATCGTTCTAATTTTGTAAAATAAATTTTTACAAACCAAATACAAAACTTTATGTTACGTTCCATTGTACACATGGATTTAGATACTTTTTTCGTCTCTTGCGTTAGATTAGAAAACCCACAGTTGCATGGGATTCCTCTAATAGTAGGCGGTGGAGAACGAGGAGTCGTGGCATCTTGTTCGTATGAAGCAAGGTATTTTGGTGTACGCTCCGCCATGCCGATACGAATGGCCATGCAACTTTGTCCGCAGGCAAAAATTGTAAAAGGCGACATGGAATTGTTTTCAAAAAAATCACATGAAGTAACCCAAATTATTGAAGAAAATTCACCACTGGTAGAAAAAGCTAGTATTGACGAATTCTATCTTGATATTACAGGAATGGATAAATTTTATGGTTGCTATAAATGGACTAATGAATTGATTCATACCATTACCAAAGAAACAGGACTACCTATTAGTTTTGCTCTATCAGTAAATAAAACCGTCTCGAAAATTGCCACTGGAGAAGGCAAACCCAATGGGAATCTTGAAATTCCACAAAATAAGGTACAACCGTTTTTAAATCCGTTGTCCATTCGTAAAATTCCCATGGTGGGTGAGGTGACCTTTAACTTGCTTTCAAGATTAGGCATTAGAACTATTGAAAAATTATCAGAAACTCCAGCTGAGGTTTTGCAAAGTATGATTGGCAAAAATGGACTGGAACTTTGGAAAAAAGCCAATGGTATCGATCACAATCCTGTAGAACCTTATACCGAAAGAAAATCACTTTCTACCGAGCATACCTATTTACAAGATACGATTGACATTAAAAAAATGCACTCTTTACTACTAGGAATGGTGGAAAAATTATCTTTTCAAGCCCGTACCGAGGAATGGCTAATTTCGACAATAGTAGTAAAAATAAGATATGCTAATTTTGATACTGAAAACCTACAAAGAAAAATAGCTTACACCTCTTGTGATCATATTTTAGGAAAATTAGCTGTCGAGTTATTTAATAAATTATACAATCGAAGAATGCGAATCAGATTGGTAGGTATCTCATTTACGGGCTTAGTTCGAGGAAACTATCAAATTAACATGTTTGAAGACACCGAAGAGATGATTGCGCTTTATCAGGCGATGGACAAAATTAAAAATCGTTTTGGGTATGATGCTGTTTCCCGTTGTGGAGGTAGCAATATCACTTCTAAAGCAGGAAACATCATTTCTAATCCAAAAGCACAATATATAAATCAAAATAAATAGGAATAATGTATCTTAATTGTCATTCTTTTCATTCGCTACGCTATGGAACTATTCCCCTAAATGAATTAGTGGAACAGGCTGTTCTATGTGGAATTAAGGCATTGGCACTTACTGATATTAATACCGTAACAGGCATTTATGATTTTATAAAAGCATGTGAATTAGTTGACATTAAGCCACTCGTTGGAATAGACTTCCGTTCAGAGGGAAAGCAGTTGTTTATAGGTTTGGCAAAAAATAGAAAAGGCATTGCAGAAATGAATTCTTTAATCACAAAGCATAATTTTGATGCGACTTTACTTCCAAAACAGGCACCAAATTTTGAGCATGTGATTATTATTTATCCCTTTGAAAATGTTCCCGAGGAACTAAGGGAAAATGAATTTATAGGTATTAGTCCAGAGCAACTCACAAAACTGTATACTTATGTTTGGAAAAGAAGGGTTTCTAAAATGGTGGTATTGCAATCGGTTACCTTCCGAACTAAAAAAGAGTTCAACCTACACAAAATACTTCGCGCCATCGATTTAAATAGTATTGGTTCCAAACTCAATGCCACTGATTATTGCAAGATTTCCGAAGTCATGATTCCTTTAGAACGTCTAATCGAAAAATATAGTGATTATCCTCAAATTATTCAAAATACAAAAGCCATAATTGAAGCTTGTAATTTTGAATATGATTTCAATACACCTAAAAACAAGAAATATTACACTACTAACAAACAAGATGATAGTGCATTATTAACTAAACTAGCCTATGAAGGAATGGTTCGTCGTTATGGCTCCGATAATTTAGAAGCCAAAGCAAGAGTTGAAAAAGAATTGAAAGTCATTAATGAATTAGAGTTTAGTGGTTACTTTTTGATTACTTGGGATATCGTGCAGTATAGTATAAATCAAGGTTTTTTACATATTGGTCGTGGTAGCGGTGCCAATAGTATAATTGCTTATTGTCTTGATATCACCAATATTTGCCCTTTGGAATTGGATTTATATTTTGAACGCTTTCTAAATGTCAATCGGAAATCACCTCCCGATTTTGATATTGATTGGTCCTGGCGAGAACGTGATACTATTTTAGAATATATCTTTAACAAATATGGCAGCGACCATGTTGCTTTTTGTGGTACGAATGTAGAATTTAAATACCGTTCGATTTTTCGGGAGGTCGGAAAAGTTTTTGGTTTACCAAAGGAAGAGTTAGATGAATTGGCAAAAAATCCAATGCAAAACCATCATAAAAATGCAGTAGTTAAAATGGTTCAGGAATATGGTGTGATGCTTGAAAAATATCCCAATCAACGCAGTATGCATTCGTGTGGTATTATTATTTCAGAAGAACCCATAACCAATTTCACTGCGTTGGAAATGCCTCCAAAAGGGTTTCCTATTGTTCAGTTTGATATGCATGTAGCAGAAGATATTGGATTTGACAAATTCGATATTTTAAGCCAAAGAGGTATTGGTCATATCGACGATACCGTAAAATTAATAAAAGAAAATCAAGGAATCGATGTAGCTATTCGTGATACTTCCATTTCTAAAAACGAGAAAGTCTGTAACGAACTTTTAAGCCAAGGCAAAACCATAGGCTGTTTCTACATTGAAAGTCCTGCCATGCGTGGTTTGCTAAGAAGATTGAAATGTGATAATTACAAAGTTCTAGTGGCTGCATCCTCAATTATTCGCCCTGGAGTAGCGCAATCGGGTATGATGAAAGAATATATTTTTCGCCATAATTACCCTGATAAATTTGAATATTTTCATGATGTTTTTAAGGAGCAGTTGGGAGAGACTTATGGCATTATGGTCTATCAAGAAGATGTTATTAAAATTGCACTGCATTATGGTGGACTACCAGCAGCAGATGGCGATATTCTGCGTCGTGCCATGAGTGGAAAAGGACGTTCTAAAGCTGCATTACAAAAAGTAAAAGATGATTTTTTTGCATCCTGCAAAAGACAAGGGCATCCAGAACAGTTAAGTCAAGAAATTTATCGCCAAATTGAATCTTTTGCAGGATATTCGTTTTGCAAAGCACATTCAGCATCCTATGCAGTGGAAAGTTACCAAAGCTTGTACTTAAAAACCTATTTTCCGATTGAGTTCATGACGGCCGTTATTAATAATTTTGGTGGATTTTACCGCACAGAAGTTTATATTCATGAAGCAAAAATGTCTGGTGCAATAATTCATAACCCTTGTGTTAATGTAAGCGAAATCCAAACTAGTGTATATGGCAAAAATATTTATTTGGGTTTTCAGCATTTAAAAAGTTTAAATTCATACACAGGTGAACTAATTGTAAAGGAGCGAAAGGCTAATGGTATATTCCAATCATT
>JAIEMH010000168.1 GCA_019752245.1 Flavobacteriaceae bacterium | reverse complement strand
TGAAATTGTAAAAGAAGGAGTTGCAGAAACTGTGGCAATTCTTGAAGAATTCAATAAAATCAACGATATGTTTGGTTTGCCTGAAGTTTATGAAGATGCAGATAAAATGCAAAAACTAATGGACAGACAAGCCGATTTACAAGATAAAATTGACGCATCTGGAGCATGGGAATTAGATACCAAACTAGAAATAGCAATGGATGCTTTAAGAACTCCTGAAGGAGATACACCAATTAAAAACTTATCTGGTGGAGAACGTCGTAGAGTGGCGCTTTGTAGATTGTTATTACAGCAACCAGACGTTTTGTTGTTGGATGAACCTACCAATCACTTGGATGCAGAATCGGTTCTTTGGCTTGAGCAACACTTGGCACAATATGCAGGAACTGTAATTGCAGTAACTCACGACAGGTATTTTCTTGATAATGTTGCAGGATGGATTCTTGAATTAGATAGAGGTGAAGGTATTCCGTGGAAAGGAAATTATTCTTCTTGGTTAGATCAAAAATCGAAACGTATGGAGCAAGAAGAAAAAACAGCTTCTAAACGTAGAAAAACTTTAGAACGTGAGTTGGACTGGGTTAGACAAGGATCTAAAGGTAGACAAACAAAACAAAAAGCGCGTTTACAAAATTATGATAAATTATTAAACGAAGACCAAAAAGAGTTGGATGAAAAATTAGAAATTTACATTCCAAATGGTCCAAGATTAGGAACTAATGTTATTGAAGCCAAGGGAGTTGCAAAAGCATTTGGAGATAAATTATTGTATGATGATTTAAATTTTACTTTGCCTCAAGCAGGAATCGTTGGAATTATAGGACCAAATGGTGCTGGTAAATCTACAATTTTCAGAATGATAATGGGCGAACAAGAAACAGATAGTGGTGTTTTTGCTGTTGGTGAAACAGTAAAAATTGCTTATGTAGATCAATCGCACTCTAATATTGATCCTAATAAATCTATTTGGGAAAATTTCTGTGACGGTCAAGAGTTAATTATGATGGGTGGAAGACAAGTAAATTCTAGAGCTTATCTTTCACGTTTTAACTTTGGAGGAAGCGAACAAAACAAAAAAGTATCGGCACTTTCTGGTGGTGAACGTAATCGTTTGCATCTTGCAATGACTTTAAAAGAAGAAGGAAATGTGTTGCTGCTTGATGAGCCAACGAATGATTTAGATATTAATACACTTCGTGCTCTTGAAGAAGGTCTTGAAAATTTTGCTGGATGTGCCGTTGTAATTTCGCACGATAGATGGTTTTTAGATAGAATTTGTACTCATATTCTTGCATTTGAAGGCGATTCTCAAGTATATTATTTTGAAGGTGGTTTCTCTGAGTATGAGGAAAATAAGAAAAAACGTCTTGGTGGTGACTTAACTCCAAAACGATTGAAATATAAAAAGTTAATCAGAAATTAATAATGTTTAGAAGAAATCCCAATTTAGTTTGGGATTTTTTATTTATTTTTATTGAATTAATTAATCTAGATTTATTTATCTCAACAACTTACATTTGAAATTAAATAAAAACATAATACTATTTATTTTAATAGCTTTCAATCAAATTGTTTCTGCACAGAATGCTCTGGTTTCTAAAAAACAAATAGAGAAAGATTTATTAGCTGCAGGTGATGCATTTTATGATTTGAAATGTGAGAAGTCGTTAAGTATTGCTCAAAAGTCATTACAAAGCGCTCACGAACTCAAAGATGATGTTCTAATGGCTAAGGCCTATAACGTTATTGGTTTAAATTTTGACGAATTTATAGATTCTAAAAAAGCAATAGATTACTATAATAAAGCTTTATATCATGCTAATTTAGCCAAAAATGATTCTATAAAAGATTGGGTCTATAACAATTTAGGAACCGTTTATACCTATAGAAAAATAGATTTTGACAAAGGAATTGAGTGTTACAAAAAAGGCTTGTACTATTCTAGTAAACTACAAGATACTATTGAAATAGCTTATACCAACCTAAATATTGCTGCAGCTTATTTTGATATTAAAAAATATGATTTGGGTAAAGAATACCTAGATTTATCAAGAGAAGTAATTGAAAAATCCACAGAACTTGAAGCTTCAATATCCTTTTATGCTTTATTGGGCGATTATTACAGTCATAAAAATGAAGACGCAAAAGCAGAAGAATATTTTAATAAATCTATAAAATTCGGAAAATCAATTCAATCTGATTTGCTAAATTCTAATTTGAGTGAAATTTATTTAAGTTATTCTACACATTTAAAGAAGGTAAAAAACTATGAAAAAGCCGTTACCTACTTAACTTTATATAAAGATTTAAATAAAAAATTATATAACGAAGAACTTTTAAAAAAGGCGAAAATTGTAGGAAGTCAAATAGAACTTCAAGAGCTTGAGCGAGAAATAAATAAAATAGAAGGTGAAAAACACGAACAATCCAAAGATTTAAAAGAATCTAAATTGATTGTTTTATTGTTTGTAATAATTTTATTTATTTTGTTATTACTTCTTTATTCTTTGTACAAAAACAATAACTTTAGAGAACAAACCAATAAAGAATTGAAACTTGCTAATGAAGAGTTAAAGTTAGCAAAAGAAAAAGCCGAGGAAGCCTCGCAACTTAAAACGCAATTTGTATCTACAATAAGCCATGAGTTAAGAACGCCGTTGTATGGTGTTGTTGGTATTACAAATATTATATTAGATGAGCATAAAGAATTGTCAAATAGTCCACATTTAAATTCTTTAAAATTTTCTGCAAGGTATTTATTATCATTAGTAAATGATTTACTTCAAATAAATAAAATTGAAGAGAATAAAATTACATTAGAGAATATGATTTTTAATATTTCTGATGAAATTAAAACAATTATAGACTCACTAGAATTTATTGCAGTTAAAAATAATAATAAATTAATTTGTGATATTGATGCTTCAATTCCTGAATTTTTAATTGGAGATAAATTACGCTTGTCACAAATTTTCATTAATTTAGTGAGTAATGCTTTAAAATTCACTAAAGATGGTGAAGTTAAAGTAGTAGCAAGACAAGAACGAATAGAAGGAACTAAACATTTTATTTATTTTAGTATTTTAGATAGTGGCGTTGGAATTGCAAAAGACGATCAAGTAAAGATTTTTGAAAAATTTGTTCAAATAGAAAGGAAAGAAGGCGATTATCAAGGAACAGGTTTAGGACTTTCTATTGTGCAAAAACTTATTGAACTTTTTGGTAGTAAAATTGATTTAGTAAGTGAAGAAGGAAAAGGAACCTCATTTTCATTTACTATATGTTTTGAAGTTGACGAATCTAAAAAGAATGAGATAATCAATAACATCGAAGTAGACTTATCTTATAATAATTTATATAAAATATTAGTTGTTGAGGACAATAAAATAAATCAAGTTGTAACAAAGAAAATTCTAGAAAATAATAATTTTAAATGTACCATTTTAGAAGATGGTTATGCTGCCATAAATCTATTAGAATCTGAAACTTTTGATCTTATTTTAATGGACATCAATATGCCAATTATCAATGGTTTTGAAACTACAAAATTAATTAGAAAGAAAGGAATTACAATTCCAGTTATTGCCTTAACAGCATTTGATAAACAAGAGATAACTGAACAAGCTCTTTCTAGCGGAATGAATGATATTATCATTAAACCATTTGAACAAGCTAAATTATTTCAAGTTATCAATAATCTTATAAATAAAAAAAACGTTGATTAATACCAACGTTTTTTGTTTTGTTTAGAAGCTTCCGACTTTCTAGAATTATTAGAAGTATTTTCTTTTTTCTTATTTCTTAAATCTGGTTTAGCATCAGGATTTGGTACTTCATTAGTATAGGGATAAGGATGTTCCTTTTCTACCTTAACATTCATCTTGATTAATTTTTCAATATCTTTCCAATAAGGTTGTTCGTCTTTTGCACAGAAAGAAATTGCTAAACCTGTATTTCCAGCTCTTCCAGTTCTTCCAATACGGTGAACATAAGTTTCAGAAATATTAGGAATATCAAAGTTGATAACATAGGGCAAACTTTCAATATCAATTCCTCTCGCAGCAATATCGGTTGCTACCAAAACAGATATTTCTTTGTTTTTAAAAGCATCCAAAACACGTTGTCTAGCATTTTGAGATTTATCACCGTGAATTGCTTCTGCAGTAACATTGTTTTTCTTTAAAGCTTTTACAACATTGTCAGCACCATGTTTGGTTCTAGTAAA
>JAIEMH010000192.1 GCA_019752245.1 Flavobacteriaceae bacterium | reverse complement strand
GGTACTTCTATTGAAAACTTAGAGAACGTTTTTAGTGATTTTCTACAAAATGGTCCAAAAAGAGGCAACATTCCTGAACTATGGGATGGAAAAGCTTCGGAACGAATTATTGCAATTCTTTTAACCAAAGATCAGCTTTAGCTGAACAAAACCAGAAACTAAAACAAGTTCAGCTACTATGGAAGAAATCCTAATCATTTCCAATTACTATCCTCCAGAAAAAGGTGCTGCTGCCAATAGAATTGAGCAGTTGGCCTTGAAATTGCATCAAAATAATTACAAAGTTTCGGTTATCTGTCCGTTAGGAAATTATCCGAAAGGCGAATTGTTTCCTGAGTATAAAGGCAAATTTTCGGTTACTGAGAATCGTGATAATATTACTGTAAAAAGATTGTGGATTTATCCTAGTGTTAGTAAGAATTTGATTGTTAGAATTATCTCTGTTTTGTCATTTTCGTTGAGTTTGTTTTTCTATTTATTGTTTAAAAAAACACCTCAAAAAGTAGTGGTTCAATCGCCACCATTATTGCTTTCTTTTATATCTGTTTTTGTGCTTTCATTAAAAAACAAAAAGATAATTCTCAATATTTCAGATCTTTGGCCATTGGCTGCAATTGAATTGAAAGCTTTGAAAGAAAACTCCTTTTCGCATAAATTTTCCTTGTTTTTAGAACGCTATATTTATAAAAAAACAACCTTAATTATTGGTCAATCTAATGAAATTATTACTCATGTAAAATCAATATATTCTAATAAAGAATGTTATTTGTACCGCAATTTTCCTGATCATAAAGTTGAAAATTTAGATTTAATTACTGAAAAAAATCAACCTATAAAAATCTTTTACGCTGGACTTTTAGGAATTGCGCAAGGCGTTTATGAGTTATGTGAAAAAATCGATTTAAAAGGATTAAATATAGAATTACATCTATTTGGCGATGGTGCGGAAAAAAATCAAATAGAAACTTTAATTTCAAGTGAAAAAGGCAAAAACATCTTCTTTCACGGCATGATGGAACGTAATGATTTGCACCAAAAATTGAAATCATTTGACATTGCCATTGTCCCGTTAAAAGTTCGGATTTATGGTTCGGTTCCTTCTAAAATATTTGAATATGGTTCACTTGGATTTCCGATATTGTATTTTGGTGGTGGCGAAGGCGAAACTATTGTAGAGGAAAATAAATTGGGTTGGGTTGCATCAGTTGAAGATTATAAAGATTTGAATGAAAAGCTAAAATTAATTTCAAAACTTCCTAAATCGGAACTAGATTTAATGAAAAGAAAGATATTTAAAGACACTAAACAAGCTTTTAATTTAGATAATCAAATGAATTATTTAATTGAAAAAGAGGTTTTTTAGTAGGCTTTATCTTCGCCTTTGAAAATATTTACAACTGTTTGAATAATGATTTTTATATCCATTACTATCGACCAATTTTCGATATAGAAAACGTCAAATTTGATTCGGTTAATCATATCGTCATCGGTTTCAATTTCACCACGATAACCTTTTACTTGTGCCAATCCAGTAATTCCTGGTTTTACATAATGACGTACCATATATTTCTTAACCTTGCTGGCGTACGATTTGTTTTGCGACCATAAATGTGGTCTTGGGCCAACAACTGACATGTCTCCAAGTAATACATTAAAAAATTGTGGCAGTTCATCAATGCTAGTTTTACGCATAAACCGTCCCATTTTAGTAACTCTTGGGTCGTTTTTAGACGCTTCTCTTTCGGTTGTTTGGTTAACTTGCATGGAACGAAATTTAAAACAATAAAATTCATTTTCGTCAAGTCCTGGTCTTCCTTGTTTAAAGAAAATTGGTCCTTTAGACTCTAATTTTATTAGAATTGCAATTAATGGTATTAGCCATGATAGAACAAATAGTATTACAAATAACGAAAAGAAAATGTCGAAAATTCTTTTCACGCCTTTAATTGTTGGATTGTGAAGTTGTGTCTTTTGTAGTGATAATACTGGGAAAAGTTCATAATAATCAATCTTTAAATTCTTAGAAAAGATTTCTTTAGAATCGGGAATAAATTTTATTGCTTTATTGTTATCATCAGCAAACTCAACTAAATCCTTTAGTTTTTCGTTTGAAATTTCATTTAATGAACAGTAAATTTCATCGATTTTCATTTCGATAACAAACTTTTTTAAATCTTCAACTTTACCTTTAATTTCGGCATTTTGCTTTTTATCTGAGAAATATCCTTGAAAACGGTATCCATAATCTTGACGGCTTTCAAAAACTTCTTTTAGTCGAATTGCTTCTGGTGTATAACCAATAATGATTGCATTTCTAAAGTTATTCTTTGTTGTAATTCTATATTTTTTTAAATAAAAAAATAAAAAATATTTAAAGAATATAATGATTGCAAAACTAAAAGACATAAAAATAGCAATTGCTTTACCACTAAAAATGACTGTTTTTGCAAAAGGAAAAAAAGCAATAACAACTAAAAGAAATAAGGCTGCTTGTCGAATTAACTTTGAAATAATTTCTACTGGTGTTGTAAACCTATAAACGTCATAAAACTTAACGATGAAAGCAATAAATACCCACGCAAATGTTTGATATAAAAGATAATACACCATATTTAAATTTAATTCTCTAAAGAAAAATAAACTTAAAACAGTGATGACCAATAAATCTAGAAAGATACTTATTGGCCTTATATATTTGGAATATCTACCTGTTTGCTGTGCAACCATAAATTAATTAATGGATATAACCTTTAAAATCTTTATGTTCTTCTTTTAAAAGCTCGTCTGAAGATAGTGATTTAAAATAGTCATACGTCAATTTCATACCCTCATCTCTTTTCACTTTTGCTTCCCAACCTAAAAGTTCTTTTGCTTTGGTTGTGTCTGGTTGACGCTGCAACGGATCATTTATTGGTAATGGATGATAAACTACTTTTTGGTTTGTTCCTGTAAGTTTAATGATTTCATCTGCAAAATCTTTGATGGTAATTTCATCTGGATTTCCAATGTTTACTGGATAAATATAATCGGAATGAAGCAATCTAAAAATTCCTTCTACTTGATCCGTTACATAGCAAAATGATCGTGTTTGGCTTCCATCACCAAAAATTGTTAAGTCTTCACCACGAAGTGCTTGTCCAATAAATGCTGGAATTACTCGACCATCATTAAGTCGCATTCTTGGTCCGTAAGTATTAAAAATTCTAACTATTCTCGTTTCTACACCGTGAAAAGTGTGGTATGCCATAGTTATTGATTCTTGAAAACGTTTAGCTTCATCATAAACGCCTCTTGGACCAATGGTATTTACGTTTCCATAATATTCTTCTGTTTGAGGATGAACTAATGGATCACCATATATTTCTGAAGTTGATGCTATAAGAATTCTAGCTTTTTTTACTCTTGCTAAACCCAAAAGATTGTGTGTTCCAAGAGAACCAACTTTTAAGGTTTGAATAGGGATTTTTAAATAATCTATGGGACTTGCTGGTGAAGCAAAATGAAGAATATAATCTAGATTTCCAGGAACGTGAACAAATTTTGTTACATCATGATGATAAAATTCGAAATTTTCCAGTTTAAATAGGTGTTCTATATTTTTTAAATCTCCAGTAATGAGATTGTCCATTCCTATTACAAAATAACCTTCTTTAATAAAACGATCGCAAAGATGAGATCCTAAAAATCCTGCCGCACCTGTAATTAATATTCTTTTCATATTTTGTTTTAGGTTAAATTTTTAGAATTATTTTCTTTAATTCTAGCATTGAAAACACAATACATCATTACAAAAAACACTATGCCTCTTTGTCGTGATAAAAATGATTCTGTCAAAAATAAACTTATCATTAGAATTGCAAAAGAAAAATGTATAAAATCTTTGTTATTAATTGCATTTTTAATGTTTTTCGCTAAAATAATCAATAAAAGCAATAGTCCAAACACTCCGAGTTCTGCAAAAAACTGAATATATTGATTGTGAAAGTTGAATCTTCCATACCCATGATATAGATTATATTTCTTTTCTTTTTCTAATAATTTAATTTCGGAAGCATTTAAACCAAATCCTTGAAGGAAAATTGATTCTTCTTTCAAAAGTTCAAAAAACATTCTTGCTTGATAAACTCTTAAAGCAGTTCCTGGAAAGTAATCATTAGGAGAAAACTTTTCATTGTTCCATGCTTCATAGATACTAATGTTGTGCACACCATTCTCAAAAGTTGCTGAAACATTTG
>JAIEMH010000292.1 GCA_019752245.1 Flavobacteriaceae bacterium | reverse complement strand
AGTTGTTTGTTTATGATACAAATGAATTAATAGAATGCGAAGAAATAAATGTTCATGAATTTAATACAACTATCGATTACACTAAAGTAAATTGGCTTAACATTCATGGCTTAAATAATATTGAAATTGTAAAATCAATTGGTGATTATTTAAAAGTAGATAATTTTATGCTTGGTGATATTTTAAATACAACCAAACGAACGAAACTTGATGAATATCATGATGTGTTATTTTTTAATATTAAATCGTTATTACCAGTTGAAAATTCTGATAATATTAATGTAGAACAAATTAGTTTTTTGTTGAAAAACGATATTTTAGTTTCTTTTCAAGAAAAACGAAGTGACTTTTTTGTTCATATAAGAGAACGAATTAGAACTCATTCGGGAATTGTTAGAGAGAAAAAGGCCGATTATTTACTGTATTTATTGCTTGATGCAATAATGGAAAATTTTTATATTACGATAGAAACAGAAGAAGATAGAGTAGAAGAGCTTATTAATTTATCCAAAACAAGTACAAGTCCTACAATTTTGGAACAAATAGAAAAGCATCGTGATAATTTTAATTTTTTAAAACGATCTATTATTCCGTTGCGAGATTCTTTATATTCTATAAAAAGTATAAAAGATGATACAGTTTTTAATTCGATAGAAGCTACTAATTTTACCTTTTTTGAACGGTTACATCAAAAATGTCTTGAACTTTTGGAGCAAGTAGAGTATGACTTAACAACATTAGATAGTGCATCAAATTTCTTTTTTTCATCACAAAATCATAAAATGAATGAAGTAATGAAGACTTTAACTGTTGTTTCTGTTTTCTTTATGCCGTTGACATTTATAGTAGGAGTTTATGGAATGAACTTTGATAATATGCCAGAACTACATTGGAAATATGGCTATTTTATAATTATTGGTGGCATGCTTATACTGCTTATTGCAATGGCATTTTATTTCAAAAAACGCAAATGGTATTAATTGTTAAAAACGCTGTTAATAATTTATTAGGTTTTATTGGTCAATTTAAATTTATGATTTATCTTTGACCTATATTTATAAAGAAAAAAATCCCAAAGATATGTTTACATTCGCACAATATTTAGGCTTCTTATTATTCTTAACCATTTTAACTATTGGTTTTTGGTTAATGATTTTTTTAATTCACTTTGTTGGATATTGGATTTTTGGAGCGACAAGAGAATTAATTAAGGAAAGAAAAGCTCAAAAAGCATTAGGGCAAGCTTAATTTTTTTTAAGTTTTTGTTTTAAATAAAAAAGTCCCGATATTCTCGGGACTTTTTTGGTTCTATATATTTTGTATTATCCAGGAAAATCTCCACCACCATTGTCTTCTTGAGTTCCTTTCTTAGGTTGTTTTTCTTTATCTGTTTTAGACTTGTTAAAACGATAAGTAAACGATAGGGTTACTTGTCTTTTTCTCCATTGCATTTCGCTGTAAGAATCAACTACGCCAGGTAAAAAAGTACTGTATTTACGTTTTCTTGAGTTAAAAACATCATTTACACCCAAAGCAACCGTTCCTTTATCTTTTAAAACATCTTTGCTAAACGCTAAATTAGCAGCAAAAATTCCTAATGATTTTCCTTGAGCAGAAGTTTGTGGTCCGTTATAAGTTAAGTTGGTTTGCCAATCTATTTTATAAGGTAAATTTACTTTTGATGTTAATCTTGTTGACCAACTGTTAGCTGTATTATCAAAATTTTGATTTACAACAGTTCCTAAAAAGTTAGTATAGTTATAATCACCTTGAGTTTCTACTCTAAAAAAGTTGAAGTTACTATTAAGCTTCCACCATTTGAATGGATTATAGTTTAAAGTAAACTCAAAACCTGTACGATATTCGGTAGCTAAGTTAATTGGAGAACTTTTTACAACTGGAACACCATTTACAAATTGTCCTGTTTCACTTCTAACAAATTGAAAAGAGTTGTTAGTTTTATTTACATATAATGATGTACTCAACGTTAATTTTGTCCAACGTTTCAAGAAACCAAAATCAATTGCATCTGTCAACGCCGGATTTAAATCGGGATTACCTACAAATATGTTTGTGTTACTAGATAAACTGCTAAAAGGATTGATTTGTCTTCCTCTTGGTCTTTGAATTCTTCTGCTATAACTAATAGAAGCACTACTTTTATCTGTCAACTCATAAGTAAAGAAAGCACTTGGAAAAAAATTGTTGTATTTTTTGTTATTAAAATCACTTGTTGCCAATTGATTGATGTCAATATTAGAATCTTCCCAGCGAAGTCCAAATAACATAGAAAGTTTGTTATATTTTGTACCAAATTGAGTATATAATGAATTTACTTTTTCTTTATACTCTAAAGTATTTGTAAAATTCGCATCAACAACACCATCGTTTAATACTTGATAATCTGTAGTTAATACTGAAAAATCACCTTTATAACCTGCTTCAAATTGTGATTTTTTTCCAATTGGTAACACGTAATCGGTTTGCAAAAGATTTCTGCTTTGTTTTTGATTGTTAAATGTTTCATCCAATCCTAAAATGTTAGAGTTGGTTGCAGTATCAGTAATTAAAGCGTTATTCAAATCAGTATTAGAAGAAAACGAACCATCAATAGTTAATTTATGTCCTTCTTTTTTGAATTTTTTAGTCAAATTGGTTGTATATTCAATGTTTTCACTTTTTCCAATTTCGTTATTAATACGATTTCTTGTGTAGTTATAAACGTTACTAGAGTTAAAATTATCTTGAAAAACATTATCTGTATTATCACCAACACTTCTTCTATAATTTACTGTGTTTGTCCAAGAAGTAGATTTGTCTAAAAGCCATTCAACACCAAAGTTACCATTGTAACCTTTGTTAATTCTCTTGTTATCTCTATTTTCATTTACATAATTTCTAGTAGAGTTATCCGTGTTTAAGTATCTAGAATTTGTAAAAGCACTACCAGGATTGTTACGGTAGCTGTATCCTTGCGTTGAAAAAAGATTAAAATTCTCAGATTTATAATTTAAAGTTCCACTCAAACCATGATTAGCAGGATCACCAGTTGTTGCAATAAAAGTTCCATTTAAACCATTAGTTTTTCCTTTTTTAAGAATAATATTTAAAATTCCGCCTCCACCTTCAGCATCATAACGAGCCGATGGATTTGTAATAACTTCTACTTTATCTATTGCGTCTGCAGGAATAATTTTTAGAGCTTCGGTAATATTAATTGCATTAGATGGTTTTCCATCTATCAAAATTCTAACATTATCATTTCCGCGAAGGCTTACATTACCTTCAACATCAACAGAAACTGATGGTATATTGTCAAGAACATCACTTACAGTTCCACCTTTTACCATTAAATCGTTTCCTACGTTGTAAACTTTTTTATCAAGTTTAATTTCAACAGTAGTTTTTTCTGTACGCACAACAACTTCATCAAGTTGCGTAGTGTCATCTTGAAGAGTAATTGTTCCTAAATTGGTGTTATCTGTAATTGTTTTTCCTTTTAATTCTAATGGTTTAAAAGAAATAAATTCAATTTTCACATTGTAAACTCCAGGTGTAGCATCAAATGAAAAAATACCTTTAGCATCGGTAATTCCTCCTGCAGTAATTTTATTTGTTGTAGTACTAACTAATGAAACAGTAGAATATTCCAATGGTTGTTTACTAACTTGATCAATAATTTTTCCTGTTACTTTTACTTTTTTTTCTTCTGGCTTTTGTTGTGAATAATTAAATAATGTGCTAAATAATAAAGCTAAAGTTAAAAAGAATCTAATGTTTCTCATGTTTTGATGTTTATATTTTATATTTCTTTATAAGAATGCAAAATTAAACTTTGGTTTAACCATCAAATCACAAAGGTTTGTTAAAAATAAAATAATGGAATAATTCTAAATAATTTCTTTAATTTTCTCAAATGGTCTAGCAATTACAGCTTTATTTCCGTTAACAGCAATAGGACGTTCCATCAGTATAGGAAAATCTACCATACTTTGAATAATTTCTTTATCAGATAACTTTTTTCCTTTAAATTTTTCTATCCAAATGGTTTCTTTGGTTCTTATTAATTCAATTGGGTGAATTGCAAGTTTCTTTATTATCGCTTCTAATTCCTTAAAGGTTAAAGGGTTTTCAAGATATTTAATAACTTCATAGCTTTTATTGGATGTTTCTAGAAATGCTAAACATTCTCTTGATTTTCCGCAGCGAGGATTGTGGTATACTGTAATCATTATAATATTTTTTGCTAAGTAATGAA
>JAIEMH010000041.1 GCA_019752245.1 Flavobacteriaceae bacterium | reverse complement strand
ATCTGGTATGCGTGGTCTGATGGCAAAACCTCAGAAATCAGGTTCAACAAGTGCAGAAATTATCGAAAATCCGATTCTTTCTAACTTTAAAGAAGGTCTTTCTATCCTTGAGTACTTTATCTCTACTCACGGTGCTCGTAAAGGACTTGCGGATACGGCTCTTAAGACAGCGGATGCTGGTTACCTTACTCGTAGATTGCATGACGTTTCTCAAGACGTAATTGTGAACTCTGTAGATTGTGGTACATTAAGAGGAATTGAAGTTTCTGCATTGAAGAAAAATGAGGAAATTGTTGAAACATTAGGAGAAAGAATTTTAGGACGTGTTGCATTGCAAGATGTAATCAATCCTTTAACTTCTGATATTGTTATCCACGCAGGTGAACAAATTACTGAAGCTATCGTTAAAATTATTGAAGAATCTCCAATTGAAAAAGTTGAAGTACGTTCTCCTCTAGTTTGTGAAGCTAAGAAAGGTATTTGTGCTAAATGTTACGGAAGAAACTTAGCAACTGGAAAAATGACTCAAAAAGGTGAAGCTGTTGGTGTTATCGCTGCACAGTCAATTGGAGAGCCAGGAACACAGTTAACACTTCGTACTTTCCACGTTGGTGGAGTTGCTGGTGGAGTTTCTGAAGAATCTAGCATTATTGCAAGATTTGGTGGAAAACTAGAAATTGAAGATTTAAAAACTGTTATTGGTGAAGATGCCGATGGTAATAAAGTAGATATTGTTGTTTCACGTTCAACTGAATTAAAATTAGTTGACGTTAAAACAGGAATTCTATTAAGTACTCATTACATTCCTTACGGTTCTATTATCAGTGTAAAAGATGGTGATGTTGTCGATAAAGGAGCTGCAATCTGTAAATGGGATCCGTATAACGGTGTAATTGTTTCTGAATTTACTGGAAAAATTGCTTATGAAGATTTAGAGCAAGGACAATCGTTCCAAGTTGAGATTGATGAGCAAACAGGTTTCCAAGAAAAAGTTATTTCTGAAGGAAGAAACAAAAAATTAGTTCCAACTTTATTAGTTTATGGTAAAGATGGTGAATTGATTCGTTCTTACAACTTACCAGTTGGTTCTCACCTTATGGTAGAAGATGGAGAGAAAATTAAAGCAGGTAAAATTCTTGTAAAAATTCCTCGTCGTTCTTCTAAAGCAAGTGATATTACTGGAGGTTTACCAAGAATTACAGAGTTGTTAGAGGCTCGTAATCCTTCTAATCCAGCAGTAGTTTCTGAGATTGATGGTGTTGTTTCTTTCGGAAAAATTAAAAGAGGTAATCGTGAAATCGTAATCGAATCTAAATTTGGTGAGATTAAGAAATATCTAGTAAAATTATCTAGTCAAATTCTTGTTCAAGAGAATGACTTCGTAAAAGCTGGAGTTCCTTTGTCTGATGGTGCAATTACTCCAGATGATATTTTAAGAATTCAAGGTCCATCTGCTGTTCAGCAGTATTTGGTTAACGAAATTCAAGAAGTTTACCGTCTTCAAGGTGTAAAAATCAATGATAAACACTTTGAGGTTGTAATTCGTCAAATGATGCGTAAAGTAAGAGTTGAAGATCCAGGAGATACTTTATTCTTAGAAGAGCAATTGATTCATACAAGTGATTTTATTCGTGAAAACGATAAATTATATGGAATGAAAGTGGTTGAAGATGCTGGTGATTCAGATAATCTTAAACCGGGTCAAATTATTTCTCCAAGAGAATTAAGAGATGAAAATTCATTGTTGAAACGTAATGATAAAAATTTAGTTGTAGCGCGTGAAGTTATCACTGCTACTGCAACTCCAGTATTACAAGGTATTACTAGAGCTTCGCTTCAAACTAAATCATTCATTTCGGCAGCATCGTTCCAAGAGACAACAAAAGTATTGAATGAAGCAGCAGTTGCTGGTAAGGTAGATACATTAGAAGGTCTTAAAGAAAATGTAATTGTTGGACATAGAATTCCAGCAGGTACAGGTATGAGAGACTACGATAATATTATTGTAGGTTCTAAAGATGATTACAATGAGTTGATGGCTAACAAAGAAGAATATATTTATTAATCATGAGTGATAATAATCAACAACCAGGACAAATCAATATAGAGCTTGATGAAAAAGTTGCAGAAGGAATTTATTCTAACTTAGCTATTATCAATCATTCTCCATCCGAATTTGTTTTAGATTTTGTGACCATCATGCCTGGTGTTCCTAAATCAAAGGTTAAATCGAGAATTATTTTGACTCCTCAACATGCTAAAAGACTACTTAAGGCAATTGGGGAAAATATTCACCGATTTGAACAAGCTCATGGCGAGATTAAAGATTCTGAACAACCGCCAATGCCTTTAAACTTTGGTCCAACAGGACAAGCTTAATATTTAAAACTCCTCAAGAAATTGAGGAGTTTTTTTATTCTCATAACTTTTTATTTTCAATTTTAGATTATATTCCGATTAAAAACCATTTTAATCGACGAACGTACTTATGGGTAAATGTTAACAAAAAGCTAACATAAAATGTCTATTTTCAGGTGTTTAGTTTCTAAATTTGTACTTCAAAATCAAATTTAATTATGAAAAAACTTTTACAAATTCACGATTTAAAACAAAAACTGTTTTGGTGCTTTGCAATGGTATTGGTTCTGCTCAATACTGAAATGGTTTTCGCACAAACTCCCTATAATATGTCTTCAGGAAATAAGACATGGGATTTCACAGGTTCTTGGACTGTCTCTGGTAATACATATACTGGTACTGATGCAGGAAACTGGTCAAGTGTAGCTATAATAGGTACAGGTAATTCAGTGACTACAGGAATAAGAACTACAAAGTCTTCAGCTGCTATTGCATCTGGTGCAAGTGGAGGATTTCAAAAACCATCTGGTACAATTCAATTACTTTCTACTGGATCTTCAGCAACACCAGAAGCTGTCGCTATTGATTTGCTTTTAAATTTTACTGGACGAGTAGCAGGTACTCTTAGTTTTGATTGGGCAGCAATAGATAATGGTTCTGGAACGCGTCCAACATCTCTCAGAGTTTTTTGGAGTATAGATGGAACGTCTTATACAGAGTTAACAGCAGCGCAATCTTTAGATAGAGAAAGTGCTACTTCGCCTTCATCAGGATCAATTACAAATATTGCATTACCGTCAGCTTTTAATGGCTCTGCAACAGCAAGACTTCGCTTTTATAATTACGCTGGAAGTAATGCTATAGGAGCTAATAACAGGGATAAAATGCAAATTGATAATGTATCAGTGACTTCAACTGCTGCAGCTACAATAAGTTCGACAGGAACACCAATATCTATATCAAGTACTTATGGTTCTGCTTCGTCTCAAACTTCATTTGATGTTTCTGGTTTGGGATTGTCTGCTGGAATTTCTATAAATCCTCCAGTTGGTTTTGATGTTTCTACAACCAGCGACTTTACAAGTACTGTAGGAAGTAATGGATCACCAATAACAGTTGGTTCGTCTGGAACAGTTGCTGCAACGACTATATATGTTAGGCTATCGAATGGTCTTAGTGCAGGAAATTATAACGGAACTATTGTGCTTTCAAGTTCTGGAGCTGCATCAGTTAATGTTGCTTTGAACGGGACAAATACTGTAAATAAAAAAGTATTGACTATTTCTAATGTATCTGCAAATAATAAGACTTTTGACAATACTACGACAGCTACTTTGAGCGGCACGCCTTTGTTAGTGGGTGTCGTTTTAGGTGATGAATTGAATGTTACTTTAGGAGGAACGCCAGTTGCAAATTTCAACAATGCGTTAGTTGGAACAGGCAAGCCAGTTACTGTAACAGGGTATTCAATTTCGGGTTCAAAATCGGGTAATTATTCTTTGACTCAACCTACAGGTTTGGTTGCCGATATTATTAGTTCTGGATTGAGTGATCAAACTATAACTTTTGGTTCTTTGGCGAATGTTACTTATGGTGATGCTAGTTTTAATTTAACAGCCTCATCTGATTCAGGTCTTGACCTAACTTATGTTAGTTCTAATACAAATGTTGCAACAATTTTAGGAAATGTTGTTACTATAGTTGGTGCTGGAACTACAACAATTACAGCTTCTCAATCGGGTAATGCTAGTTATAATCCTGCAGTTTCTGTTGATCAGAATTTGCTTGTTATTAAAAAAAGTTTGAAGTCCAAGTCCAACGCCCCAAGGATTATTGCCAATTGTATAGTCATAAAGTGTGTTGTTATATTGTGTCAACAAGTAAGTTGATACTTTTCTTTGCGTCTGACTAAAAGATTGTGTCAAAATGAAGCAA
>JAIEMH010000229.1 GCA_019752245.1 Flavobacteriaceae bacterium | reverse complement strand
CAAGACCCAATTCGTCTTCGGCACAAATCATTCCGTAACTTTCTTGTCCGCGAATTTTTCCTTTTTTAATTTCAAATTCAACTCCGTCTTTATCAAATAATTTGGTTCCAATAGTTGCCACTGGTACTTTTAATCCGGCAGCTACATTTGTTGCTCCACAAACTATTTGAACCGGAATGCCATCACCCAAATCAACAGTTGTAATATTAAGTCTATCGGCATCTGGATGTTTTACGCAAGTTAAAACGTGTCCAACAACAACGCCTTCCAAGCCACCTTTAACCGATTGGTATTTTTCTACGATTTCAACTTCAAGTCCTAAATCTGTTAAGATTGTAGCAATGTCTTCAGATTTAGAATCTATTTTTAAAAATTGTTTTATCCAGTTGTATGAAATCTTCATTTTTCGATTGATTTTTGAGTTTGCAAAGATAAGTATTGTAGCTTTTAGATTAAAATAAATTTTATCCAAAAACTCATTTCTTTTGAATTGTTAATTTAATTAAAATTTAGGTGTATTTTTTTGATATATATAATAAAATGGTGTTAAAAATATGTACTTATCAATTTTGTGCTATTAAATGAATATTTTGTGCTATTTCTATTTGATTTTTGAAGCTACTTTTGATAAAACTAAAATTTTAATAGTATGAGCAATATAGCACAAAGACCTGATTTTAAGGCAAAGTATGATAATTATATAGGAGGAAAATTTGTTGCTCCAGTAAACGGAAACTATTTTGATGTAGTTTCTCCTATTGATGGAAAAGTATTTACTCAAGCAGCACATTCGTCTAAAGAAGATTTAGAATTAGCAGTTGATACAGCGCACAAAGCATTTGAAACTTGGGGAAAAACCTCAGTTACTGAACGCAGTATTTTACTAAATAAAATCGCGCAAGTTCTGGAAGATAATTTGGCCTATTTAGCAGCAGTTGAAGCTGTTGATAACGGAAAGCCCATTCGCGAAACTACGTATGCCGATATGCCACTAGCAATTGATCACTTTAGATATTTTGCAGGTGTAATTCGTGCTGAAGAAAGCACAATTGCCGAACTTGATGCCAATACCGTTTCTATTGCTTTAAGCGAACCATTAGGCGTTATTGCGCAAATTATTCCATGGAATTTTCCAATTTTAATGGCTGTTTGGAAATTAGCTCCAGCATTAGCAGCAGGAAATACAGTTGTTTTAAAACCAGCTGAAAGTACACCAATTTCGATTATGGTGATGATGGAATTAATAGGAGATTTATTACCTCCAGGAGTTGTCAATATCGTTAACGGATTTGGTTCTGAACTTGGACGTGCCTTGGTAACTAATAAAAAAGTTGCTAAAGCAGCATTCACTGGATCAACTACAACTGGTAGATTAGTGATGCAATATGCTACAGAAAATATTATTCCAGTTACTTTAGAATTAGGTGGAAAATCACCAAATATTTTTATGAAATCGGTTGCCGATCATGATGATGATTTCTTCGATAAAGCTATTGAAGGTGCAGTTTTATTTGCTTTAAATCAAGGTGAGATTTGTACATGTCCATCAAGATTATTGGTACACGAAGATATTTACGATAAATTTATTGCTAGAGTTATCGAAAGAACGGAAGCTATTGTAGCTGGAAATCCTTTAGATATGGCAACGATGATTGGCGCTCAAGCGTCGTTAGTACAAAAGGAAAAAATCATGGCATACATAAAATTAGGAAAAGAAGAAGGTGCAGAAGTACTAACTGGTGGCGATGAAAATGTATTTGAAGGTGAACATGTTGGCGGATATTACATCAAACCAACAATTTTTAAAGGTCATAATAAGATGCGAATTTTTCAAGAAGAAATCTTCGGTCCAGTTTTGGCAGTTACAACTTTTAAAACTACAGAAGAAGCAATTGCCATTGCAAATGATACTATGTACGGTCTAGGAGCAGGCGTTTGGACACGTGATGCACACGAAATTTACCAAGTTCCAAGAGCAGTTCAAGCCGGTAGAGTTTGGGTAAATCAATACCATTCGTATCCAGCTGGAGCACCATTTGGAGGTTATAAGCAATCGGGAATTGGTAGAGAAAATCATAAAATGATGCTTGGACATTACCGTCAAACTAAAAACATGTTGATTTCTTACGATAAAAAGAAATTAGGATTCTTTTAGTTTATTGATTGGTTGAACAAACCTGCAAGGTCTTTCTTGATCTTGTAGGTTTTTTTATTTTTATATTTGAATTAAAAAAATTATCAAATGACAAAACGACTTGATGCTACTAAAGAAGCAATAGATTTAATACATATTCTAAAAGAAAAACATGGTGATTTGATGTTTTATCAAGCTGGCGGATGTTGTGAAGGAACGCAACCACAATGTTTTGAAAAAGGTGGTTTTTATCAAAGAATGGGTGACGTTTGCATCGGAACCCTTGAAGACACTGAATTTTGGGTAGACAAAGATTTATTCGAATATTGGAAGCATGCTCATTTTACGTTAAAAGTAATAGATGCTTTTGGTGTTGGTGGATTTTCATTAGAAACTCCTTTAAAGAAAACTTTTCAGATTGAATATAGAATTTTCACCGAAGACGAAGAGAAAGATTTAGAACCAGTAAAATATATTGAATAATTAATTCACGTACAACAACTGATACTGCTTAGGAGTAATACCTTCGTGTTTTTTAAACAATCGTATAAAGTAATTGGCATCTTCAAATCCAGATAAATAACAAACTTCGTTAATTTGGATTGACGGATTTTTAAGTAATTTTTTTGCACATTTTATTTTTTCATTCAGTACAAATTCAATCGGACTCATGCCTAATTCTCGCTTGAAAAACCTGTAAAATGAAGTTGTACTCATACATGCCTTGTCACTTAAACTTTTCAAACTGATATTTTCTTTCAAGTTCAATCGAATAAAAGCAATAACTTCAGAAATAGGATTGTTCGGATTACTAAACAATCCTTCATCAATAGATTTTGCAGTTTGAGTTTGAATAATTCGTATCAATAATTCTTGCAAAGTCAAATCGGCCAAAGCATCTTTTGTAATGGAAGTACTCATGCATTCTTTGATGAGTTTGTTAATGGTTGTCGCCAAATCGACATTGTTGTAAAAGAAATAATTTTGATAATTCAATTGCCAATATTGGTCTGTTCCTTCTTTTGGATATCGTTCGTTTAAGAAATTTAAAGTATCAGTAATTTTAGATTGTTCAATTGCTAATGCCAAACATTGAGTAGGATTGTTGGTACTTGCTTCCGGAAAATCAATTTTCATTTCTACATTGGACGGAATTACAACAGTTTCTCCAGGTAAATAATCAAATCCTGGTTCGTCAAAAAGATGCATTACTTTTTTACCACGCAGCATGCTTGTCACCACCAAATCATTAAACTTTAATGGAACCAAAGCCGATTCTTGATAGGTTTCAAAAATGTTCAACTCACAGTGATTTAATGAAAAAATGGTTCGGTTTTCGACCAAAGTTTTCAACGATTTCTCGTGTGTCAATGCTGGTGTGTGAAGTAAAGATTTCATTGCTGGTTAGTAAAAATTACGAATTACTAAAATACAGAAAATAACTTTACGAATTGCAAAATGAAACAGAAATTTGGTTAGTTGGTATACATTTAAAACTCTAAACTTCCGCTTAATTCTTTCAAGCTAATTTCGTACAATTTTGTTTGAAATTGTGCATTGCTATAGCGAACTAAAGCATTGACGTAATTGAGTTGCGCCGTTCTGTATTCAATAGGAGTTATGGTTCCAATTTTGAATTTAGACAAAGTAATATCTAAATTTTGTTTCGCAATTTCGGTATTTTTTTCTTCAACTTTAGATAATTCTAAGTTGGTTTGATAACTCTGAAAAGCCATTCCTAATTGTGATTGTAATGCATTTTTTTGTTGATCTACAACAATCGCTGCATTTTCTACTTGAAGCTTAGCAACCTTTTCATTTCGATTTTGATTGAATCCATTAAAAATTGGAACTGAAGCATTTACTCCATATACAAATCCGCGACCTGAAGATTGTGTTACAAATCCTAAAGAAGCTTCTGATCGTGTGAAATTATATCCAGAATTTATTTTTACTGTAGGATATCGACCGGCTTTCACCTGTTTTAATTGCAAATCGGCACTGTTTTTAGCTAAAATTTGCGCTTGCAATTGTGGATTTTGTTTTTCGACTAAAGTTTTTAATTCAGCTAATGCTAAAGTTTTATCTATAGGAATCTCATCAACTACTTTAAAATCAGAAGCAGTATCTCGAGCCAAAATTTCGTTAAGTCTTATTTTTGCAATTTGATAT
>JAIEMH010000093.1 GCA_019752245.1 Flavobacteriaceae bacterium | reverse complement strand
ATTCTCATTATTAATAGTAGCTTTTATGTACTTTGCATCAGTATAATTAAACTCTGACATGTTAGAATTATCAACAGCTAACCAAATAAATTCTGGGTCATTTATATCAAATTTGACTTCAATAGGCATAAGCTTTTTATCGATCTTTAATTGAGTTGTAAATTTTGAAATGCTGTCTGAAATAGGCTTAATTTTCCAAATTCTTTTCATCCTTTTTTGAGTTCCATCACTATTTTTTTCTAAAACAACATTCTTTCCATTATCTCCCCAAATTAAATATTCTTTATCCTTTATAATAGTTTCATTTTCAATGTTTTTCTTCATTACTTTTTTCAATCCAATACTTAAACCGCCTTGTAATGAGTTTTTAGATTGTTTTTGGTTTAATCCTAAGTAATCATCTTTGCCTATACCCGTAATGTTAAAATTAAAACCCTCATTTTCTTTTACATCCCAAATTTTATCGCCTTTAGAATTGTAATAACTTTGACCTTCATTTAGTGATATACCATATTTTAGAGATAAGTAACTTTCAATAATAGATTTTTCTTTATCATTGATAAATTTTGGAATGCATATTAATTCTAACAATTGATTTTTAAATTCTGTATCCTCGAATAACAAATCTTCAAACAATAAGTTTCCATTTTTTTTTCCATTAAGCGAATTCTTATTGAATAAATAACTTACTATAATACCACTTGTCGAATTGCCTTTATTTAAGATAACGTCTTTATCACATAGCATTTTTTTGTTACTCAAAGTTGCCTTAAAAGAACCACGCTCCATTGATAATAAAATAGTCTCCTCTCTTGAAGAACTCTTAAAAACTACAAATAGTGAAGAACTTTTAGTGATAAGGTTTTTATATTTCTTTAAAATCTCGTCCTTTGAAAAGTCAATACAAGGATTGTAGTTAAAATACTTCCTTAAAGCTAATTCTTCTTCATTAACTGGAGTAGTATAATTTTCAGTTTTATATTCAACTCCTTTGAGCCACAAACAACCATTCAATAAAGTTTTCTTTTCTTGAGAAAAAATAATAGTGACACAACAAAAGTAAATAGTGCATGTAAAAAATAATTTTGCAAGTGAAGATGTTATTTTCATATTTATATATTTAAATTATTTATGTCTTATTCTTATAATAATTTTACAAATTAACAAAAAAACATATAGAATGCTTATTATTACTTTAATATCATCTAGATATTTTCATTAATACAATAATAAGATTTTTTTTAATACGAATTAAATTTTGTACTATTATTTTTACATTATTATTTTTAAGGCTGACAATTGAATTTTTTGTACAAAAAAAGGCTGCCCAAATGAGCAACCTACTTCTTGAATTTTAAAAAAAACTTACAACAATGCTTTTCTCGCATTTATTGCTGCTGTAAAAGCATCAATCTCGTTTAAGGATTGCGTGACGTTAGTCAAGTCAAGTTCTTTTTCTAACAATGCTACTACACCATAACTCTCTTTACGAGTTTGAAGTAAAAACTTTTTGTATTCCAGTTTAACTTTTTTCTTAACTGCATCCTCTTTGCTTTCGCCCTCAGGAAGCGTAGCAATAATGGTAGTAGTAGCATCAATCTCAGTATTTACTGATTGTAGCTCAGCATCAATTTCTATCGAAGTGGTGCTGTAGTTGTTGGTCATCCTTTCTTCCGAAAGTTTTTTAAATTCTAGGTCTGCTTTCTCTTTTACAGCCCAAGCCAATAATAAATCACAATCGGCTACCGTTGTGATTTTGTTAACTGAATAACTCATAATGAAAAAAATTAAAATTAATAATACTTTCTAAACGTAAGTATTTTCGGTATTATTATTTTCTTTTAAAACTTTATGATTTCATTTGCTTTTCTTTAACACTCTTACAATAAGACAATTGACCATTAATACTCTCCAATTTTAATTGTTGAATAGTCTGAGCTATTAAACCATTTTTTTCGATTCCAGTGTTGGCTTGAAGTTGTAATAATTCACTAGATATAGATTTTACCTCGTCTAGTTGCACAACAAAAGCCATGAGCTTCAAACTTTGATTATATTTTTTTTGCAAAGCTTCGAGTTTTCGTTGTTCAACAAGCTGCTTATATTCTAACTCTTTAAAATAATGTTCTAGCAAGCTTGCTACTTTGGTTTCTTGTTGCTTTTGAAGATTATTTTGTTCTTTAGTATTTTCAAAATTCTGATTTAAAAACAATTCCATTTCTGCTAGCTTTACCAATGCGGCAATTGGAATTTCTCGCTTTCCTCTTTCATACATTGCCAACAGACTTTTGGTTATGCCTAAATAAAATGCCAAAACTTCTTGAGAAAGTCCAAGTTGTTCTCTAATTAATTGCGATGATTTCATATCGTGTCTATTTTTTAAAAAATAAAATTTGTATACAAAGTTGTGTCCATTTTTTAAAAAAATAAAATTTAGACACAAATTTGTGATCGTTTTTTTAAAAAAATAAAATTGTACACAAAATAAAAATTTATTTTAAACTCTATAGAGATTTAGAACTCTTAGGATTGGAACTCCTTTACTTGGGTAAAAAATCAACTATTCGTCTTTAAACCAACCCGAATACATGACATAATTATTAGAAATGCGTTCAATCTCACCAGCAAAATCCGATGCATTAATATCCTTTACCTTCTTAGCCGGAACTCCAGCATAAATAGTTCCAGACTCAACAACTGTATTCTGAGTCAATACAGCTCCAGCAGCAACAATTGAATTGCTCTCAACCACACAATTATCCATTACAATTGCTCCCATACCAATAAGCACATTATCATGAAGTGTACATCCATGAACAATGGCATTGTGACCAATAGAAACATTATTACCAATATTTGTAGGATGTTTTAAATAGGTAGCATGAATAACTGCACCATCCTGAATATTTACTTTATTACCAATTTTAATGTAATGAACGTCACCTCTAATCACAGCATTAAACCAAACGCTACATTGCGAGCCAAATTCTACATCACCAACAATTGTGGCATTTTCAGCCACATAACAATCTTCAGGTATTCTTGGAGATTTTCCGTTTACAGATTTTATTATCATAATATTTCAAAAAAAGAATCCCGATAAATTTTACCGGGATTATTTATATAATTTTTTTTAGTTCACTGCAGGACAATTACAGTGGTATTTCTCTGGTTTACAGAATAAATTTATACCTAAAGTAATTTGGTGAAAACCACCAGTATCAAACTTAACATTACCTAACAAAGCAGAATATGTATAAGAAAACATATAATTTTTATAGTTTATTCCTAAGATTGGCGTAACATATTGTAACTTTTGTTTAGAAATTGCATTTCCATCTAAATATTCTGCGCCATCTAAAGATCTTCTGTAAGATAATCCACCCCAAAGTTTTCCAAAATCTAAAGTTTTGTAAACTTTCATATTTAAGTCAATTGAAGATTCTTTAGTTTGAAAAACATGTTGAAACATCATTGAAGGTTCAAACATTAAGTTTTCTGAATCACCAAATGTATAACCCATATTGTAGATTAAACGTTTCAAGTTTACTGGTTCTCTATCAGAATATAATTTTCTTTCACTAGCCAAAGCATTTTTCACTGTAAAGTGTGCGTAGAAATCTAAGAAGTTATAAGAAGCACCTATATCTACATTAAAATAAGTTGCTTTTTGAACTATTGTTCCATCAATTATTGGATCATAATTTGGATTATTACTCATAAAATCTGTTTCATCTAATAAACTTTGAGCCAAACCAACATTCATACCAAAAGACAATTGATTCAAATCAATATCATCTCTTGAAAATCTTATATGATGCGCATAGGCAAACCTCACTCCTTTTTGCGAGTGATATCCATTTTTGTCATTTATAAGAATTATCCCTAATCCGTCTTTATCAGAAACACTCCCATTAAAACTCAATGTCTGCAACGCTGGAGCATCTTGTTGCCCAAACCATTGTTGTCTACCAGTCAAACGCAATTTAGAGCAATTAGCAGCTCCAGCCATTGATGGATGCAACAAAAAGTAATGGTCCGACAAGTAATCTGAATATACTGGCAATATCTCTTGCGAATAGGTTTGCTTAGTAATTAATAATACTAATGCTAGAAAAAAATGTTTAAACTTCATTGTTATTATCTTTTTAATGAGAAATGGGCTTTAAATTGTTTGTCTATTGATTCCATATAATCAACCGTAAACCAGTAATCTGTCGATGGCAAAGGTTGTCCGTTGTATGTTCCGTCCCATCCCGCTCCATCTGGACTAATCTGTTTAATCAATTTTCCAAAACGGTCAAATATATAAATTTTTACGCC
>JAIEMH010000131.1 GCA_019752245.1 Flavobacteriaceae bacterium | reverse complement strand
ATACCAACAGACGTAATGCATGACTTCTTCGAAAAAGTGGCTGCCTACGATGTCATGTCAATTCTGAAAGCTTTGGTTTCAATAATGTTTTGGATAATAAACGTCCTGTTCTTAAGCGTGCTTCAAAATTATAATTCCAAGATTTGATGTATATTTTTTCTAATTCTTCTCTAGTTTTTATTTTATTATTTGTAAAATTTATAAGTAGTTCAGAAACAATTTTAGCACTGTGAATTGCCATTGCCATTCCGTTTCCACACAAAGGATGAATTAATCCTGCAGTATCACCAATCATTAAAATATGATTTTCTACTGCTTTTTTTTCTTCAAAGGAAATTTGACTTATGGTTAAAGGTTTTTCAAAAAGTAATTTTGAATTTTCAAATATTTCATTCAAAATTGGATTTTTTTTCACAACCAAATTTTGAAAATCATTAATGTTTTTATACTCTTTAAATTCTTTATATTCAACCAAATAGCATATATTAATTATATTATTTTCTACTTTAGAGACACCACAATAACCTCCTTTAAAGTTATGTAAACCAACTAAGTAATTAGGAAAATCACCTGAATAATGTGCTTTAACAGCTAACCAAGGTGATTTTTTTTGAGTGAAATTTCTGTTTAACCTTAAGTCGATGTTAGATCGTTTTCCAAAAGCACCAACAACAAAATCTGCTATTAGAACTGTTCCATCTGACGTTGTAATTGTGAATTTTTCTTTTTCAAAAACAACATCTTCAACTTCTTCTTTTATAATTTTGCAACCATTTTCAATTGCTTTATTATAAAGATAAAAATCCAATTGATAGCGGCTAATTCCGAATCCACCAAGAGGAAGTTTTGCATTAATTGTGGTTCCGTTAGCAGTAGAAAACTGAAGATTAGTAATATTAGTTGGCTTTAAATCAGTAACATGAACATCAAGCCATTCAAAATAATTTAAAACTTCATTTGAAATATACTCACCACATACTTTGTGTTTTGGAAACTCATTTTTTTCTATAATTGTTACTGAATTATTATTTTTTGCAAGATGAATTCCAGCTGTTAAGCCAGCAAGTCCTCCACCAATAATAACAATTTCTAAGTTTCTCATACAAAAGTAAATTTAGGTAATTGGATTGATAGTAGTGTTGTATATATATGTTAAAATATTACATAATTTTTGGTTCAGTTTTTGTGATTTTAGAATTATTTCAAAAATTTTAAATACTATTTTGAAAAATTTAATTGTAAATTTGTTTAGTTTAAGTGATGTCTAATTTTTAGTTTTAAATAAATTATGAGAAAATATATTTTTTTAGTTTTAATTTTACTTCCTCTAACATTTTATGGACAAACTTCTATGAACCACGACTGGGCTAATCTCAATAAATATGCACTTGAAAATAAAAACCTCACTCCTGTTTCAAAAAGTGTCGTTTTTATGGGCGATTCTATAACTGAGTTTTGGAAAGTTAACGATGGTACTTTTTTTAGTGAAAATGCGTTTTTAGATAGAGGAATTAGCGGACAAACTACTCCGCAAATGTTACTTCGTTTTCGTCAAGATGTAATAGATTTAAAGCCATCAATTGTAGTTGTTTTAGCAGGAATAAATGATATAGCAGAAAATACAGGCCCAATTTCGATAGAGCAAATTATGGGTAATATTATTTCGATGACAGAATTAGCCAAAGCAAATAAAATTAAAGTGGTTTTATGTTCTGTACTTCCAGCAAATAAATTCTATTGGAATCAAAAGATGCAACCAGCAGATAAAGTTATTGCTCTTAACGAGATGATTAAAGCGTATGCTACTAAAAACAAAATTAGCTATGTAGATTACTATAGTGCTATGGTTGATGATACTAAAGGATTGCAAGTAAAATATGGTGAAGATGGTGTACATCCAAATCTTGATGGATATAAAGTTATGAAGAAAATTATTTTGCCTTTTTTGAAGTAATTTAAATATGACACTAAAAAAACTGCCTCATTTCTGAAGCAGTTTTAACAAAAATAAACTAAATATATTCTTAAAATTATAATTTTCCGTTTTTAATTTCTTCAACAATTTCTGGGTTTAACAATGTTGATATGTCTCCAAAGTTTGAGAAATCACCTTCTGCAATTTTTCTTAATATTCTTCGCATAATTTTACCCGAACGTGTTTTTGGTAAACCGTTTACAAACTGAATTTTATCAAGTTTAGCTATTGGACCAATTTGGTCAGAAATCAATTGGTTAATTTCTTTTGCCAAGTTTTCTTGATTACGAGATTCTCCAACTTCTTTCAAAATTACATATCCGTATAGTGCATTTCCTTTGATATCATGTGGGAAGCCAACGATAGCACTTTCTGCTACTGCTGGATGTTCGTTGATTGCGTCTTCAATTGGTGCAGTTCCTAGGTTATGTCCGGAAACAATGATTACGTCATCTACTCTACCTGTGATTCTGTAATAACCAACTTCATCACGCAAAGCACCGTCACCTGTAAAATACTTACCTGGAAAAGCTGTAAAATAAGTTTCTTTGTAACGTTGATGGTCACCCCAAATTGTTCTAGCCATTGATGGCCAAGGAAATTTGATACATAAACTTCCGGTAACTTGATTTCCTTCTATTTCGTTGCGCAATTCGTCCATTAAAACTGGTTGAATTCCTGGTAATGGCAACGACGCATAGGTTGGTTTTGTTGGTGTTACAAACGGAATTGGAGAAATCATTATACTTCCAGTTTCGGTTTGCCACCAAGTATCTACTAATGGGCAACGCTTTCCTCCTACGTGTGCATTATACCAATGCCAAGCTTCTTCGTTTATTGGTTCTCCTACAGATCCAATAACTTTTAATGATTGCAATGGAAAACGTTGAACAAAATCTAAACTTTCTTTAGCTAAAGCACGAATGGCAGTTGGTGCTGTATAAAATTGATTAACTTGATGTTTTTCGATTATTTCCCAAAATCTAGAAAAATCGGGATACGATGGAACACCTTCAAAAATTACGGTTGTTGCTCCGTTTAAAAGTGGTCCGTATAAAATATAAGAATGTCCAGTAATCCAACCAATATCTGCTGTACACCAATAGACATCATTTTCTTGATAATTGAAAACATTTTTAAAAGAATAGGCAGTTTGTACCATATAACCTGCAGTTGAATGAACCATTCCTTTGGGTTTTCCTGTTGAGCCTGATGTGTAAAGAATAAATAATGGATCCTCTGCATCCATTATTTCGGCAACATTATTTGGAATTGCAGTATCTAATAATGGTTGTAACCAAATGTCACGACCTTCTTTCATTGTTACGTCAGAATTAGTTCTTTTAACTACTAAAACTTTTTCAACGCAAGGTGATTTTTCCAATGCCTCATCTACAATTCCTTTTAGGTCAATGGCTTTATTACCTCTATAACTTCCGTCAGAAGTAATAACCATTTTACATTCAGAATCGTTAATACGAGATGAAACTGCTGATGCTGAAAATCCTGCAAAAACCACTGAATGAATTGCTCCGATTCGAGCACAAGCTAAAACTGCAACTGCTAATTCTGGTATCATTGGAAGATAAATGCAAACTCTATCACCTTTTTTAACACCTTGTTCACGCAATACATTTGCCATTTTGGCTACCCTTGAATACAATTCGTTATAGGAAATATGTTGCGCTTCTTCAGTTGGATCATTTGGTTCAAATATAATTGCAGTTTTCTCGCCTCTTTTAGCTAAATGTCTATCAATACAATTTTTAGTAATATTTACTTTTGCATCAACAAACCATTTGAATTTGGCTTCTTGCATATCAAATTCCATTACTTTATCCCATTTTTGGTACCAAGTAAAGTGTTCATCGGCGATTCTATCCCAAAATTTTCTTGGTTCACGAACCGATTTTTTATACATTTTAAAGTAATGCTCTAAATTGTCTATAGTGTAGTAACTCATCTTCTTAAGTAATTAATGACTAGTTATTAGTCTTTTGGTTTTGTAAATATAAATATTCTATTTGTTTGTAAAAGATTTTTCTTGCTAAATAAGTATAGCTTTTTAGAAAAAAGAAAAGAGAAAAAAGAGTGTTACTAAAAATTTATATTCTATTCTCTTCAAATATTATCTAAATGAACCAATTTTAGCTTTTTCAAATTCGGTTTTAATTTCATCGATAATTGCTTCATCATCTATAGTTGAAGGAATTTGAAAATTTTCACCATCGGCAATACTTCTCAATAATTTTCTTAAAATTTTTCCAGAACGAGTTTTTGGTAAACGTTCCACAATTACAACATCTCTCAAAGACGCAACTGCTCCAATTTGATCTCTTACCAAACGTACTACTTCATGTTGCAATTGA
>JAIEMH010000367.1 GCA_019752245.1 Flavobacteriaceae bacterium | reverse complement strand
AACCGTTCACATATTTGTAGAAAGAAAAAACTACAACGGCGTTTTTCTTCCGGGTTATAAAGAATGGAAATCAGACTACAATCCAGAACCAACTGGACTAAAATACATCGACCACATGGTTGGAAATGTAGGTTGGAACGAAATGAATACTTGGGTAAAATTCTACGAAGATGTTATGGGATTTGTAAATTTCCTTTCGTTTGATGATAAACAAATCAACACCGAATATTCTGCTTTAATGAGTAAAGTAATGAGTAACGGCAACGGAAGAATTAAATTTCCAATCAACGAACCAGCCGAAGGAAAGAAAAAATCACAAATTGAAGAATATTTAGATTTTTACGGCGGACCAGGAATTCAGCACATCGCCATTGCAACGGATGATATTATAAAGACAGTTTCAGAGTTGCGTGCTCGCGGAGTTGATTTTCTTTCAGCGCCACCACACACCTATTACCAAGCAATTCCAGAACGTTTAGGCGTTCACATGGACATGATGAAAGAAGACATAAATGAGATAGAAAAGCTAGCCATAATGGTTGATGCCGATGAAGACGGGTATCTTTTACAAATATTCACCAAGCCAGTTCAAGACCGACCAACCTTGTTTTTTGAAATAATTCAACGAATGGGCGCAAAAGGTTTCGGTGCAGGTAACTTTAAAGCTCTTTTTGAATCAATTGAACGCGAACAAGCTTTGAGAGGAACGTTATAATTTTCACATTTTATTAAACAATCATCAAAATACAACGTTGTAGTATAGCTATTTTTAATAAATATATGTTAAAGTTGATTTTTTATTGAGAATAAATCAAAAACACTATTATCTTTGTACCCACAAAAAGAGAAGGAGTGGTTTCCTTCGATTTTTATATAAGTTTTCATAATTTATAGTTTTTTGGTTGGTTAATAGCATAAAAACTCCGTCATTATTTGACGGAGTTTTTTTGTTTTTATACATTTGGAACAGAAATTGCGTATATGATAATAATCGGTTTTACCACTCTAGTTATTTGAGGGATTTAAAAAACGAAAAATCGCTAAATTATTTAAAAATGAAAAAGATTATTATACTTGGTTTATTTCTTGTCACAGTTAGTTTTGATACCCAAAGAGCTTCTGCATTTGATGTAGGTGAATGGTTTAAATTTAGAATCCATTACGGATTAGTAACTGCTGGATACGCAACTCTAGAAGTTAAAGAGGCGGTAAAAAACAATAAAAAAGTGTACCACGCCATCGGTCGAGGTTATACAACCGGAATGTCCAAATGGTTTTTTAAAGTAGAAGATAACTATGAGTCTTATTTTGATAAAGTTACGGGAAAACCGTACCAATATGTTAGAAAAATTGATGAAGGTGGTTATACAAAAGATCAAGAAGGTTTTTTCAATCAAGATAAAAATACTATCTTAGTAAAAGATTATAAAAACGATACCAATAAAACATTTACAACATCTGAAAATATTCAAGATATTATTTCTACGTTCTATTATCTTAGAAATCATCCTAATGTAGATAAATTAAAAGTAGGTGAAGCTATTACAATCGACATGTTTTTTGACGATGAATCAACAAAGTTTAAGTTAAAATTCATCGGTCGTGAAGATTTAGATACTAAATTTGGAACCGTTCCTTGTATGATTTTTAGACCATTGGTTCAGTCGGGCAGGGTTTTTAAAGAAGAAGAGAGTTTAACTGTTTGGATTTCAGATGATGAAAACAAACTTCCTCTTAGAATAAAAGCCAGTTTAGCCGTTGGATCAATAAAAGCAGATTTAGAATCTTTTAAAGGATTAGCAAATCCATTTACAATTAAAGTAAAAAAATGAGTTTAGAAACAACTTTTTTAATAGAAGAATTAGAAAAAAAATTTGATGCAATAAATCAAAAAACAGATACGCATCTCGAGGGTTTGTTATGGTCTAAACCAATAACATATTGGGATTATATTCAAACCGATGCTTTATTAAATTTACAAACACAAAGAACCATTTTGCCAGACGAAATGGTTTTTATCATGTACCATCAAGTCAATGAATTGTTGTTCAAAATGATTCTTTGGGAGATAAAACAAGTTTGCCATTGCGAAAAACCAGATACTAAATTTTTTACCGAAAGAATGACTAGAATAAGTCGTTATTTTGACATGCTTACCACGTCTTTCGATATTATGGGAGACGGTATGGAAGTGGAACAATACATGAAATTTAGAAATACATTGACGCCTGCAAGTGGTTTTCAAAGCGCGCAATATAGATTAATTGAATTCTCTTCCACAGATTTGATAAATCTTATTGACCACCGCTTTAGAGCAACAATTGATAGAAATACTCCATATTCTCACGCTTTTGAACATTTGTACTGGCAAGCTGCAGGTAAAGATTATAAAACTGGCGAAAAAAGTTTCCTTATTTTAGAATTCGAAAGAAAATATAAAGAAGAATTTTTGCGTTATATGGAAGAATACAATACCATTAATATTTGGCAAAAATTCAAGTTATTGCCAGAAAATGATCAAAAAAATACTGACTTAGTTGCAGCAATGCGTCATTATGATAAAACGGTAAACATTACTTGGGTAATGGGACACTTTAATGCCGCAAAGAAATATATTGAAAGCGGACAAGGTTCGGGTGAAGCAACCGGCGGCAGCGATTGGAAAAAATACATGCATCCAAAATACCAAAGAAGAATATTTTTTCCTGAACTTTGGAGCGAGGAAGAATTAAAAAATTGGGGTGAAGATTGCTAAAATAATCAAGTATTGAAAAAAACAGCAGTAGTTTTATTGGTTTTAATAGCCTTGTTTTCTTGTAAAAAAAAGCAAGAAGAATTTGTTATTGAAGATAGTGAACCGCACAGACCAATAGTTGATTTTGGTTTTCACTATGACGATTTTAATGTGCATTATGATACCATTCAAAGTCAAGATACTTTTGAAAAAATCCTAAAAAAGCAAAATCTTAACGGAAAAAAAGTATCTGAAATTATTAAAATTGTAAAAGATTCTTTTCCAACATCTGTAAGATTTAAAAGACCTTACGTTTGTTTAAGATCGAAAGATAAATACAATAAATTACAATATTTAATCTATCAACCCAATCGATTAGACTATTATTTAATAGACTTAACCGATTCTATCGTTGGATTCAAAAAATCTCGTCCTTTAACGTTTAAAGTTAGAACTGTAGCAGGAGAATTAACAGGTCCGCTTACAAAAACCCTAAAAAGTATGAACATTGATCCAACACTTTCGGGTCGTCTTACGAAGGTTTTTGCATGGTCAATAGATTTTTTCAAATCCAAAAAAGGAGATAAATTCGCATTAAGTTTTACAGAACGATACATTAACGATACTATTTATGACGGTGTTGATAGTTTAAGAGCTGCTTTTTTTGAATATAAAGGCGAAAAAATTTATGCATTTCCATTTGCACAAGAACGAAATGGAAAAGTAGATTATTACGATGAAAATGGAAAAGCTTTAAAGAACTTTTTCCTCAAAGCGCCACTAAAATTTGTTAATATTACTTCACGTTTTTCTAAAAATCGTTTTCATCCTGTTCAATTAAAATGGAAAGCTCACAAAGGAACCGATTATGCAGCACCAACTGGAACTCCAATTATGTCAACAGCTGCAGGAATTGTTGAACAAGCAGGATATACCGCCGGAAACGGAAATTTTGTCAAAGTAAAACACGATAAAACCTATTCAACACAATACCTTCACATGTCAAGAATTCTTGTAAGAAGAGGACAAAGGGTGAAACAAGGTGAAACTATAGGTAAAGTAGGAAGTACTGGTTTAGCAACTGGACCACACGTGTGCTACCGTTTCTGGAAAAATGGTGTTCAAGTGGACGCTTTGCAATTAAAACTGCCAAATTCTCAAGCTATGGAAGGCAGAAACCTGCCACGATATAAAGAACAAATTAGACCTTTAAAAAGAGAATTGGATAGTGTTACCGATTTGAAATTTAAAAAATAGAACACTTTTTATACAACTACAACGTTTGCACAGCTTTTTCATTTATAAAATCTTCAAACTCCTACTTTAATCTGTAATCTTTTATCTAATTTTGTCGTTCAAAAACTAGATAAAAATGGCTTTAAATAATACAAACCCATCAAATACAGAGGCTTGGCAAAACTTGAAAAATCACTTTTCAAAGATGCAAAACAATTCTATTAAGGAAATGTTTCTAAATGATGGTGCAAGAGCAGAAAAATTTCACATACAATGGAATGATTTTTTAGTAGATTATTCTAAAAATAATATCAATCAAGAAACCTTAGATTTACTCTTAAAATTAACTGAAGAAGTAAATTTAAAAGACGCAATTTCTAAATA
>JAIEMH010000396.1 GCA_019752245.1 Flavobacteriaceae bacterium | reverse complement strand
TCTACAATGTAAGACCATGGTCGTACAAAGATTTACCAAAACGTTATGCTGAATTCGGAACAGTTTATCGTTACGAACAATCTGGTGAACTACATGGTTTGACACGTGTACGTGGATTTACTCAAGATGATGCTCACATTTTCTGTACGCCAGAACAATTAGATGAAGAATTTAAAAAAGTAATTGACCTTGTATTATATGTATTTGGTTCGTTAGGATTTGAAAATTTTACAGCTCAGATTTCTTTACGAGATAAAGAAAACAGAGATAAATATATAGGCAGTGACGAAAATTGGGAAAAAGCAGAAAACGCAATCATCAATGCAGCTAGAGACAAAAACTTGAATACTGTTGTTGAATACGGCGAAGCGGCTTTTTACGGTCCTAAACTTGACTTCATGGTTAAAGATGCTTTAGGAAGAAGCTGGCAGTTAGGAACAATTCAGGTAGATTACAATTTACCAGAACGTTTTGACTTAACTTATAAAGGTGCAGATGATAAATTACACCGACCAGTTATGATTCATAGAGCGCCATTTGGAAGTATGGAACGATTTATAGCAATTTTGCTAGAACATACAGCAGGAAATTTCCCACTTTGGTTAATGCCTGAACAAGCTATTATCCTATCTTTAAGTGAGAAATATGAAAATTATGCTAAAAAAGTTTTAAATCTGCTAGAAAATCACGAAATTCGCGCCCTAATTGACAACCGCAACGAGACTATTGGTAAGAAAATCAGGGATGCAGAAATTCAAAAAATGCCATTCATGCTTATCATAGGTGAGGAAGAAGAAAAAAACGGAACCGTTTCTATTCGTCGCCATGGACAGGAAGGAAAAGGAAATATCACGGTTACAATTGATGAGTTCGTTAAAATTGTAAACGAAGAAGTTGCAAAAACATTAAAAACATTTGAAGTTTAACTAAAATAATAAAGCCATAGCAATTAGAAACAACAGAGGTTATCAACCTCGAGTAGAAAAAAAAGATGAACACAGAATAAACAATTTTATTCGTGTGCCTGAAGTACGTCTTGTTGGAGACAATGTAGAACCAGGTATTTTTAAAACAGCAGATGCTATGCGTCTTGCCGATCAATTAGAATTGGATTTGGTAGAAATTTCTCCAAATGCAGAACCGCCTGTATGCAAGATAATGGACTATAAAAAGTTTGTTTACATGCAAAAGAAGCGTGATAAAGAGTTAAAAGCTAAATCTACTCAGATTGTAGTAAAAGAAATTCGTTTTGGACCGCAAACTGATGAGCACGATTATGAATTTAAAAGAAAAAATGCCGAAAAGTTCCTTAAAGAAGGATCTAAATTGAAAGCATTTGTATTCTTTAAAGGACGTTCAATAATCTACAAAGAGCAAGGTCAAATATTATTATTACGTTTAGCTCAAGATTTAGAAGACCACGGAAAAGTAGAAGCATTGCCTGTCCTTGAAGGAAAGAGAATGATTATGTATATTGCTCCTAAGAAGAAAAAGTAATACTCAGAGTTCACTCTGATATTAAAAATAAGTAAGTAAGTTAAATTTAAATAAATTAGGGAAATTATGCCTAAAATGAAAACAAAATCTAGTGCTAAGAAACGATTCAAAGTTACTGGTTCTGGAAAAATTAAGAGAAAGCACGCTTTCAAAAGTCACATTTTGACCAAGAAATCTAAAAAGCGTAAATTAGCTTTAACACATTCTGCATTGGTTCACAGTACAGATATGAAAAGCATCAAACAACAATTAAGAATTATCTAATCGACAATCAATTGTCAATTAAATAATTCTTTAGGTTAAAACAATTTTAAATAACCTTGGAGTATGGCCTCAAGTTTCCTTGATTAAATTCGGAACGCCTGCTACAAAAACACAAGAAAATTATGCCAAGATCAGTAAATTCAGTTGCTAAAAGAGCAAGAAGAAAAAAGATAATGAAGCAAGCCAAAGGTTTCTTTGGTCGTCGTAAAAACGTTTGGACTGTTGCTAAAAACGCAGTTGAAAAAGCGATGGTTTATGCTTATCGCGATAGAAAACAAAACAAGAGAAACTTCCGTGCTCTATGGATTATGCGTATTAACGCTGGTGCTAGATTAGAAGGATTAAGTTACTCTCAATTCATGGGAAAAGTTAAGAAAAACGGAATCGAATTGAACCGTAAAGTACTAGCCGATTTAGCAATGAATCACCCAGAAGCTTTCAAAGCTGTTGTGAATAAAGTAAAATAAAAAACGTTTGTACAACCAGTTTAACTTACTTACATAAAGAAAATCCCAGTCGAAAGATTGGGATTTTTTTTGTTTCTGATTATATTTGTTACATGAATCAGTTAATTCAACATATTCAAAAATTCATTCCTATTGATAATCATGAAGTCAAGATTATCCTATCCTATTTTGAAACACAGCATTTCAAGAAGAAACAACTCCTGTTAAGTGAAGGACAAAATTCCAATAAACAGTATTTTATACTAAAAGGATGCGTCCGCTTTTACATAAACAACAATAAAGGAAGTGAACAAACCATCCAATTTGGAATCGAAAATTGGTGGATAACCGATTACTTAAGCTTTCAATATCAAACTCCATCCCATTTTAACATCCAAGCAATTGAAAATATTGAAACACTTTCTATCGACAGAAAATCATTTGACGAACTATTAGAACGAATTCCAAAACTAGAAAAATACTTTAGATTGGTAATTCAAAAATCATTTGGAGCATCACAAGTTCGCATCACTTACCTGTTTACAATGTCAGCAGAAGAACGATTTCACCACATGAATAATATGTTTCCAGAGTTTATTCAACGTGTTCCTCAATACATGATTGCTTCCTATCTAGATTTTTCACCCGAATTTATGAGTAAAATTCGAGCTGGAAAAGTCTAAATTGATTTCTTGAAGTACTTCAAGTTTTTTACAAAACCGTTAACTGAACTTTGTAGTGAACTTTAAAAGATATCAAAATGGAAACTAGAGTAAACATTCTACAAACGCAACCAGAAGCGTACAAAGCAATGATGGGATTGGAAAAATACATCGCAGCAACATCATTAAATCCAACACACAAAGAACTCATAAAGATTAGAGCTTCACAAATCAACGGATGCGCTTTCTGCATCGACATGCACACCAAAGACGCCAGAAAAATGGGCGAAACAGAACAACGTATTTACCTACTTAACGCTTGGAGAGAAACAACGCTTTACACCCAAGAAGAGCAAGCAATTCTAGCTATGACAGAAGAAGTAACTTTAATTCAAAAACATTTATCTAAAGTAACTTATGACAATGCCAGAAAATTATTTGACGAAAAATACATCGCCGAAATTATTATGATGATTACCACAATTAATGCTTGGAACCGAATCGCAATTGCAACACTAATACCAATCGATTAAGTTTTATTTGGGCAGCTATTCCGCATTACACTCTCCATCTTATATTCGGGCGTGCCTCATCACAAAAGGATTTCCGCTCAAACCCAACAAAGTGGTTCATCAATTCAAATAAAAAATAGAGCTGAGAGATAAGTCGGGCTGAGAGCATTACTGAAGAAAGCAATCCTAAATTTAGAATTAATTATAAAATCCCAGTCGAAAGATTGGGATCTTTTTTATTGATAACATAATGATTATGTTTCCTTGATTTTCAGTTAACAATCTTATAATAAACTTTGTAATAATTAAACTATATGACAAAAAACGAAAAGCAATTATGGGGAAAAATTTCTCAGTTCAATTTTAATGATGAAGACAACGATTTCAAATTTTCAGATCGTTTAGCAAGAGAAAACAATTGGTCTCTTGATTATGCAAAAAAAGTGATAGAAGAATATAAGAAGTTTCTATTTTTATGTTGCATTACCACAACCGGAGTAACACCTTCAGACCAAGTAGATCAAGCGTGGCATCTCCATTTAACTTATACCAAATCCTACTGGATAGAGTTATGCAAAAACACTTTAGAAAAAGAAATCCATCACAATCCTACAAAAGGTGGAACTTCAGAAGCTACTAAATTTGATTCTTTTTATTCAAAAACAAAAGAAGATTATAGAAAAATTTTCAAAGTAGAACCGCCATTAGAAATTTGGCCTAATAATGGAAATCGATTTAGCGACATTCATTTTAAACGAATAAATACAGCTCGAAATTGGATTATCAAAAAACCAACTCAGGAACAAAAAAGCATATTTTATACACTAATAGTTTCACTTACCTCATTATCCTTAATACAAGCTAGTAACCAAAATACAAACTCAATTCCTACAATAATAATTATATTAGCGGTTGCCTTAATTTTGTATTTAGCTAGAAATGGCAATAACAACAGAAATGGAGGTTCGGGATGCTCCTTT
>JAIEMH010000236.1 GCA_019752245.1 Flavobacteriaceae bacterium | reverse complement strand
ATGCTGTCGTAGTTATTCAAACAACTTCACCTTATTTTGCGCCGAAATCTTTTTGGTGTATTAATAAAACTGCAATGCAAGTTTTCCCTCAAGTTGACGCTTATCATGCTTATGTTCCTTCGTTTGGAGAATGGGGTTATACAATTGCTATTAATGGTTTTGGGACTAATTTTAATAAAGTAAACAGAACCGTTGAAGGACTCAAATTTTATAATTATCAATTTGAAAAATTCAATTATTTTTCCAAAGATATGATTTCAAAAGACATCGAAATTAACCGATTAGATAACCAAGTTTTAGTACGCTATTTCGATGAAGAATGGGGAAAATTATAATAGTTCTAGAAGAAATTTCTTCAAAATTGTAGGTGCAACTTTACTGATTGTACCACTGCTTAATGCTTGTAAAGAAAAAATAATCACACTTTTAATACGATTGTCTGGAACCAATCATATTTTGGGACATAAACTTCGAGTTAAAAATTTTCCAAAACCTTCCAAACAAATTCAAATTCCCTATTTAATTGTAGGCGGTGGAATTACTGGTTTATCTGCTGCTAGACAACTTTCCAAAAAGAGAATATCCGATTTTTTGATTGTAGAACTAGAAAATCATTTGGGTGGAAATTCCTCAAATGGTGAAAATCAATATTCCAAATTTCCGTTAGGTGCGCATTATTTGCCTTTGCCAAATCTGGAAGATAAAGAGTTGCTTCAGTTTCTTGAAGAAGAAAAAATTGTCTTAGGCTACGACGAAAAAGGGTTTCCAATTTTTGACGAAACGCAACTCACTTTTACACCAGACGAACGTTTGTTTTACAAAAATAATTGGCAAGAAGGAATTGTTCCAAAAGCAGGGAATTCTGTCGAAGAAGATAATCAGTTGGTTCGATTTTTTTCAATGATGGATGATTTTAGAAATAAAAAAGATGCTTCTGGAATGTATTTATTTAATATTCCACTGAATTTATCTTCTCAAAATGATGAAGTTAAAAATTTGGATAAACTAACAATGAAGCAATGGTTATTAGAACAAAATTTCAACTCAAAACCGCTTTTAGTTTATATAGATTATTGTTGCCGAGACGATTTTGGATTAGGAATTGACTTTGTTTCAGCTTATGCCGGAATTCATTATTTTGCCGCAAGAAAGCAAAATGCAACCCAAGAAAAAACGGATAACGTACTTACTTGGCCAGAAGGAAATGCGCGTTTGGCACAACATTTAAAGAAATATTCCGAAGGAAAATCACTTCAAAATCATTTGGTTTATGAGGTAAAAATTAAAGATAACAAAGCATCGGCATTAGTTTTTGACGATAAAACAAAGACTTCAATTGAGATTATTGCCGATAAAATTATAATGGCAACACCACAATTTGTAAATCAATATTTATTTGAAAATAGAAAAGAATTTACTAAAGAATTCCATTACGCACCTTGGCTTTTAGCAACTTTAGTTGTGACCGAATTATCGGATAATTTTAGTTTTCCATTGTGTTGGGATAATGTTGCGCATGGATCAAAGGGTTTGGGATATATTTACGACCAACATCAATCGTTACAACAAATTCACGATAAAAAAGTAATCACTTATTATTATAGTTTTTCGTCGTCCGATTGTGGAAAAAGCAGAAGAGAAATCTATAAAAAGCCAAAAGAGTATTGGAAAAATTTAGTTTTTGAAGATTTAAAAATGTCACATCCCAATATTGAAGAAGTTACAGAAAGTATTGATATTCATTTATTAGGACACGGAATGATAAGTCCGAAAAGTGGTTTTTTATTTGGCGAAAGCAAGAAAAAAGCCATGCAATCTATCGATGATAAAATTTATTTTGCTCATTCAGATTTGTCTGGAATATCCATTTTTGAAGAAGCTTTTCATCAAGGAATTAATGTGATTAATAAAATCGTATAATGACTCAACCATGGATACATAAAGCAAAAACGGATGGTATTTTTATACTCGCACCATCATTTGTCGTATTGGCAATTGTATTTATATTTCAGAAATGGTTAACAGCAATAGAAGATAAATACTCGTTTTACACTTGGTTATTTTTGATTGTTTTCATTGATGTTGCACATGTTTATTCCACATTGTTTAAAACCTACTTTGTAAAATCTGAATTTCAAAGACGCAAGCAACTATATATTGGTTTACCTATTTTTTGTTTCCTAATTGGTTGTGTGTTATTTCTCTTTGGAAGTCAAGTATTTTGGTCAGTTTTGGCTTATGTAGCCGTTTTTCATTTCATTAGACAACAATATGGTTTCATGCGATTGTATTCTAGAAATGAAGATAAAACCTATGCTTGGATTGATAATTTAATAATTTATACAGCAACAATTTATCCAATGTTGTATTGGTTTCTATCACCAAAACGCAATTTTAATTGGTTTGTAGAAAATGAATTTTTTAAGTATGAAAATCCAATTTTGCTGCAAATTCTATCTAGGATATACTTTTCAATTATACTTTTTTACCTGATTCGAACAATTTGTATTTCTATAAAAACAAACTATTTTAATATTCCAAAAAACGCTATAATTCTTGGAACCACTTTATCTTGGTATTTTGGAATTGTGTACTTTAACAACGATTTGGTTTTTACATTGTTAAACGTAATTACTCATGGAATACCTTATATGGCATTGATTTACTTAAACGAAATTGAAAAAAAATCTAACGAAGAATTAGGCATTTTAAATATGCTAAAGCATTACAAAGGTGTTTTTATTTTTGTTGCAATTTTATTGATTATTGCTTTTTCAGAAGAGTTTTTGTGGGAGATTTTAGTTTGGAACGAACAATTTTCAATCACAAATTATGATTTTTCAAATTGGCGATTTCTTTTAGTTCCGTTACTTACCGTTCCTCAGTTTACGCATTATCTTTTAGATGGTTTCATTTGGAAATCGAAGAAATAGTGTTTACAACCCCAAAATAATTTTTGATTTAGGCAAAATACGTTCAACGAATTTAGAATATGCTAATTCTGAAGGATGTAAACCATCCGTAGCAACTAAATTCGGTTGAATTAATCCTAATCTTGTAATGTCGGTAATGTTAACAAATTTGATGTTATTTTGAATGCAATAATTTTCTGCAAACGTATTGTAAGTATCAATTTGAGTTGAAATTGTTGCATTCCCATTTCCAAATGGAGTGTAGGCATAATCAGGTATTGATACCACAATTACATTTGCTTTTATTCCTTTTGCTTTTGTAATTGCAGTAGTTACAAGTTCAGGAAATTCTTGTTCATATAAACTAAAAGGCTTGTTTTGGTATTGATTGTTTACACCAATTAATAAGGTAACTAAATCATAATCATTTGATGGATTTTGAGTAGCAATAGCTGACTTTAAATTGGTAGTTGTCCATCCTGTTTGAGCAATTATAGTGGTTGTAAAGATGTCTTTAGTAGAAAGATTATTTTTAAGTGCTGTTTGCAATTGAATTGGAAAACGACAAGTTTCACAAACACTTTGTCCGATGGTGTAACTATCACCAAGTGCTAGATATTTTAAAGTTTTTCCATTTGTTGATGTCTGTATGGTATCATTTACTGAACAGCTTACAAGCAAAGTAAATAATAATAAAGAACCTATTTTTAGTAAATGTTTCATACAGATTTATACGAAATTAAATCAATTGGGGTTTCAATATATTCTTTTACAATTTGTAAAATGCCATCATCATTGGTATCAATTAACCATTTGATTAAAGAGATTTTGCCATTTTCTATTTCAATTCCAGTAATGTTTCTTGGATGAACACAACTTCCGTCATTAAAATAGTTTAATAGATTTTCTTGAGGTTTCGGAAAATGAGGTCGGTGTGTGTGACCAACAATTGTGATTTTATTTCCGTTATCGGCAATCCATTTTTTTATTCTTCTTTCAACTTTTATTAATTCAAGATAATTTTTCGCCGGACTTGTTGGATCTTTTATTCCCCAAACTTGTAATGGTTTCCATAAAATTCTAACAAAAAACCTATTGAATTTCCAACCCACATAATTCATAAAATCAGCCTGATGTCCATGCGTTAAAAATAACTCTTGACCTGTCTCTGAATTTTCAAGTACAATTCCTTCGTTAAATTTTAAATCGGGCATTAAAGGCAATTTTTTACCTTCGGTTGTGTCAAAATATTCCGAAAAATTCTTTTTTACAATAGCTGAATTGCGATAAACCATATCATGATTACCATAAATCATGTGTAATTTATTTTGCAAATAGAATTTTTTCAGGAGTAAGTAAACATTTTTATTAGCTTCTAAAACATCCTTAAAAAATAAATTTTCCCAAAGCTCATCGCCATCACCCAATTCTATATATTGGAAATTTTCTTT
>JAIEMH010000278.1 GCA_019752245.1 Flavobacteriaceae bacterium | reverse complement strand
GTGCATAGTATGAGTAAATATGAGCATCAATATGAGATGCATACATTATTTCTCTAATTTTTGTGTTAGAGACAATTTCACCTTTTTTATTTATTTTTTTATGAGAATGTCTAAATATTCCATCAAATTCTGATTCTTTGTATCTTCTTTGTTTTATTTCTTTAAAAATCAAAGGATAGAAAGAATGTTTTGCAACTTTTTGAGAATTGAGAATATATCTCTCGATATCTTCTTTTACAGATAAAGGAGTTTTATTTGAAAAATGAGGATAACCTCTATCTTTAAACCAATCTTTTTTTTGTGTCATTTCTTAAGTAAAAGTAATGGAAGTTCTCGCTTGGATTTTAAAACGAAATAAAACTTAACATTTCTCAGAAATTGAACCATTAGCCGAGTTCTCGACTCCCAATGCTTTGGTACGTAACTTTGCAAATTAACTTATCACAAATGATTGAAATTATCAACACAGCCATAGAGGCGATTGAAATCATCTCTAATCTTACTGGGTATATCCCAATAGAAATCAAATATTATGAATTATTAGTTGCGTTTCTTTCGATTTCCAAATATATATCGATATATGTTTGGAAATTCGAAAGAAATTACACTTTACTTAATCAACATATTTATTATCCCAAAAAAAAATGGTCTTGATTAAGAGATTTATTCCTTTTGGGAATAAATACATTAGTTCAACAAATGTTCTATTTCAATAACTAAAGAACTTCCTTACTTTGTGTAAATGTAATATTTTTTTATACTTTTATAAAAAAAATATTCAAATGGAAAAAGAATTCGAAATAGGGAATTACGTTACTTTTAAAACTCATCCATTACTTTATAACATGTACATTAAAGGTGATGGTAAGTATGTTCCTCCAATAATGTTAATAAAAGAGATTCTATTTGAAAATAAAGAAAAGAAAGAATTTGACGAAGCAACAGGTGAAAAAATAGCTGACAGAGAAAAATTCATTTGTGTATATTTTGATGACAATAAGAGTGAGTTTGTCGAAGTTCATCTTTATAAATCACAATTAAGTGGAATTGAATATTTGAAAATAGCCAGAGTTAATGAAAAAAAATCTGAGTCGGAATCAACAAGTCTTATTTCAGAAGTTTTAGCGTACGATAAAATGAGCTATGAGTATGGTAAAATTGTTTATTTTAAAACAAAAAAAATAGAAGCTTTAAAGAAAAGAGAGTCTTCTAAAATTGATGTATCTACAAAAAAAATAGATGGTGAAGATACTGAAATAGAAAATGAGGAAAAAAAAATAACAAGACACTATGTTGTAAATTACATAACACCTGATTTTGTTGTTTCAGGCTTTAAAAAAGAAACATATAACGATTTGTTTTATGGGAATGGTAAACCAAAAAGAAAAGTTTCAACAGAATTAATTAAAGTAAAGTGGTTTAATCCATTTCAGCAAAAATTTACTGAACAATTCTTACCAATTGAGTTTTTTATAGATTTTAATCCATTTATAAAGATTAATTCTTAAAAAATATTGTTGAATAATGCACCAAAACTTTTTAATTTTTAAACCTTACGGCTATTTATCTCAGTTTATTTACGAGCTGAAACGTCCTAAAAAGCTACTCGGAGAATTATACAATTTTCCTGAAAACACTATGGCAATTGGTCGATTAGACGAAGATTCCGAAGGTTTGCTTTTACTTACAACTGACGGAATGATGAGCGAAATTGTTCGTAGTAAAAAAGTTGAAAAAGAATATTACGTTCAAGTTGATGGAATTGTAAATCAAGAAGCAATTGAAGCATTGAAAAATGGCGTTTTAATTGGTTTTAATGGAAAGAAGTATTTAACCAAAAAATGCGAAGCTCAAATTTTACCAGAAGTTCCAAATTTCCCAGATCGTGCCAAGAAAATTCGTGATGAGCGTCACGGACCAACTTCATGGTTATCCATTACAATTAACGAAGGCAAATTTCGACAAGTACGAAAAATGACATCGGCAGTTGGATTTCCTACATTAAGATTGGTGCGAGTTCGAGTTGGAAACATCCATTTAAATAATTTAAAACCAGGAGAAGTTTTAGAAGTAAATAGTTTTGAAGTTTAAATACTATATACAGTTTTCAATATACATTATACAATTTTAAAAATGTTAAACATAGTTTTAGTAGAACCAGAAATCCCAAACAACACAGGAAATATTGGACGATTAAGCGTCGGTACTGAAAGTCGTTTGCATTTAATTCATCCATTTGGATTTGTAATTAATGATGCGAATTTAAAACGTTCTGGACTTGATTATTGGGTACATCTTGACGTTACCGAATATCAAAATGTGGAGGAATGGATGCTGCAAATTCCAGATAAATCGAGAGTCTTTTTGATGAGTTCACATGCAACAAAATCTATCTATGAAAATGAATTTCAAGATGAAGATTGGTTGGTTTTTGGTAAAGAAAGTAAAGGTTTGAGTCAAGAAGTTTTAGACCTTTTTGATAATCATTTGACGATTCCAATGTCGAAATTAATTAGGAGTTTTAACATTGCGAATTCGGTTGCTTTTGTAGTTGGAGAAGCTAAAAGACAGATTAATTTAAAGTAATTAACGAATTATAAATCGTCCTTTATCACTATCAAATTTGATGTTTTCATCTTTGAATAGTGTGTCAAAAACACTTCTAGAAATAAGGTTGCAAGGTTCATCTTGTTCGAATGTGGATTCGGTAATGACAATCATTTCATCTGATAATTGAATCGCCAAATCAATATCGTGTGTTGAAAATAAAATACATTTATTAGTTTCTTTGGATAGTTTTTTAAGCAATTTAAAAACCGAAACTTTGTGTAATAAATCTAAATGCGTAGTTGGTTCATCTAGAATAATTAATGGCGTATCTTGTGCCAATGCTCTTGCAATTAATACTTTTTGAAGTTGTCCGTCGCTTATTTCGTAATGTTTTTTATCTGATAAATGTTCGATTTGAGTTAGTGCAATGGCGCTGTTTACTTTCTCTAAATCGTCGTTAGATAATTTTCCAATCCAATTGGTATAAGGTTGTCTTCCTAAAGCGATTAATTCGAAAATTGTTAAGTTACTCGATGGCAATCTTTCGGTTAAAACCACACTTAAATTTTGCGCCAAGGCAATAGAATCATACGTTTGAATGTCTTTATCATTCAAAAAAACAGTTCCGGAAAGCGGTTTTTGAATTCCGGTTAATGTTCTTAAAAGTGTTGATTTTCCAATTCCGTTGGCACCGACTAAACTTATTAATTTTCCTTCTGATAAATTGATGTTTAAGTTTTTTGCAATGGCATTTTCGGCATTTTTAGTTTTGTAACCAATACTTAAATTTGAAGTTGTAAGAATGTTTTTTTTGTCTTCCATTGGTGTCGAATTAAATCATTCTTTTTTTACTAAGCAACAACCAAATCACAACTGGCGCACCAACAATTGATGTGATCGCATTTATTGGCAACGTAAAATCCATGCCTGGCATTTGCGAAATCATATCGCATAATAACATGATTATCGCTCCAATTAAAATCGTACTAAAAAATAATATTTTATGATTACTAGTCTGAAAAAGTAATTTTGCCAAATGCGGAACTGCCAAACCAACAAAAGCAATTGGTCCGGCAAAAGCAGTAATACTTCCAGCTAAAATGCTGGTTGCAAATATGATAACCAATCTAGATTTTTTAATATTCAAACCTAAACTACGCGCGTAATTTTCTCCTAAAAGTAAAGCATCCAATGATTTAATCGAAAACAAACTCAATACTAATCCGATTAAAACGGCATTTGATAAGAAAATAATATTGTTCCAAGATAAATTTCCGATGCTTCCTAAACTCCAAAAAGTGAATTTTTGTAATTGTTCAGCAGTACTAAAATAGGTTAAAACCGATACAATTGCGCCTGCAAAACTGCTAAACATTAATCCAACAATTAATACTGACATAGTGTCTCGTAATTTACTAGAAACCAGTAAAACCAATAATAAAACAGATAAACTTCCTAAGCAAGAAGCTATAATTATTCCGATAGAGGAAAGTAACATTTCAGATAGAAAGCTTGGTAAAATTCCGGCTCCTAAAATCACAAAAGCAACTCCTAAACTTGAACCCGAACTCAAACCTAAAACATAAGGTCCAGCAAGCGGGTTTCTAAATAACGTTTGCATTAATAATCCAGAAATTGATAATCCGATGCCGACTAAAATGGCCGTAATTGCTTTTGGTAATCTAAAATTGATGATGATGTATTCCCAAGTTTCTTTACTTGAAACACCGCCTGTCAAGCTATTGAAAACTTCTTTTACAGGAATAGAAACCGAACCTAAACTGATGTTGATTAGAAACAGTGCAACCATTCCGATGGTCAGGAATGTAAAA
>JAIEMH010000221.1 GCA_019752245.1 Flavobacteriaceae bacterium | reverse complement strand
TATTTAGATTTGCTTTCTTATAGAACCATTTCTAACTTTATTGCTACAAAACTAGAAGTAATACATCAATCGCCACAGATTATTGTTTTGATAGACAAAAAAGTAGTGCTTAGAGATTCACATCATAGTATTGATTCAAAAAAAATTGCAGAAAAAATAACTACATTTACAAAATAAAAAAAATTATAGATGAAAGCAGTTTTTAACAATATCACTATTGCAGAAAGTGACAAAACAATTTCTTTTGAAGGAAATACTTATTTTCCAAAGGATAGTATTATTGAAAAGTATTTTAAAAAAAGTAAAGCAAGTTCTATTTGTGATGAAAAAGGAGTAGCTCATTATTATAATGTTGAGGTTAATAATAAATTTCGGGATGAAGCTGCTTGGTGTTATAGTGAAGCTTCTGATTATGCCAAAGAGATAGAAGGATACATTGCTTTTTGGAAAGGAATTAAAATAGAAAAAGAGGAATAGAGTCTTTGTTGCCTCTCCTCTCCAACGCTCCTAAAAAAATTACTGTCATGGTTTTTGCCCCAACGCACATCAAGCACTTTGCCTGTTGGCTTGAACGTTATATTTAATAATGAATATTCAATAAGCCATCAGTCAAAGAGCTTATCCAACGCTCAAAACAAAAACGCGTACGCTTCGCAACTCATGCCAGTAATTTTTTCTCCCAAGCTTAGTTACATAATGTGGCATTATAGTGCATAAAGAAATATCCTGCATCTAATGAAACCATCGGATGCACTATAATAACATTATGTAAAAAAGCCGCTCATCCAACGCTCGTGTGGTTTGTTCCAGGACAACTTTTTGAGCAGCTCCCATCGCATCACCCAGCTACTCAAAAAACCGTCCTTCACAAACCACTTTCAATAGTCCGTAGAATATTTGTAGTAGTTAGATAATTTTATATCGCATGAAAAGTAAAACTGTTTTTATCAACTAACCTTAGATATAGGAAGTATTTTCATTGCTTTTGTAAGTAATAAAATGGCTTTTGCTATTTTGTTAATTTGCCTATGGTAAAAGCCATTTTTTACCCACAAAACCAAAATTCCCAGCAAGAGTATGATTTTTCATTTGCCAGAAACCACAAATTCCATTGCTTTCACGTTGGCCAGATGCCATAACGATACTAAGGACTTTTAAAGTAATTGAAGCATACCTTTACAATCACATATCTGGTATCAATCCAACATAAAAGCAATCACAACAATCCCAAAAGCAAATAAAAAATCATACACTTGCTTATGCTACTGCCTCATCGCACTGGGTAAGTAAATGCATTGTTTTTTGAAGATGCTTCCCATTTCCATAAGCACATTTTACTGAACACTAACAAAGCATCCTCAAAAATCAAATCCACAAAAGAGTATTAAATTTTAAAACAGGATAAAAGTATTCATTTGATTTGCATATGGTTATTTATCCTGTTTTAAAATTCAATACCCTTTAAACAACTCCTGTTTTCTAAAAGACAATCACGTTAGATAGAACGTATCCAAAACAACATCCGATTTCAAAACAATAATTGATTGGAAATTCAAAAAAAATAAATAAAAAAAAGGAAGCAAAGATAAGTTCCAGGTATTCAAAAAAGCAAGTTCAAGCCTTTCAGGTTTCGGATAAAATCTCCACCCATACCATTTCGCTTTGAAATATATCCCATACTTCACAAGTCCTTTCCCGTTGACAATTCGGGTAGTATTTTATCCGAAAAACTTGCTTTTTTGAAACCTTCCACTTCAAATGACGGCTTTCTTTTTTTTCTTTTTTTCTTTTGAAAAGTTTAATAGGCGGAGCGTAGCGAGGCACACCTGCATTTCATCAGAAACACCGTAGAAAATTGAAAATCTACCCAATTTTTAAAAGCCGATGTTATGCTAAAATTTGTCATTAAAACGTACACTAAAGGAACGATTTACAAAAACCCACACCTATTCATTTTAAACAAAGGATTGAACAGTGGAAAGCCTTCAAATGAGCCATTCACAAATTGTTTTGTTATCATTTTCGAGAATAAAGAAGATTTTGATAATATCAATTTAACAGCTTATGCACTTTGGAAAACTAAATTCTGGCATCAGTTTCTTTGTGGTTCTGTAATTCCTTTTTTACGCTTACACGATGTTAGAAAAGAATTTCCAAACAAAGTGAACCAAGAGATAAAAGACCACGAAGAACACCTTAAAAATGTGCAAACTTTAAAGCTTTTAGAACAATCTGAAAAACGTTTCAATGAAAATCTAAATCTTATCAACGATATGCGTAAAGTCATTTTATATCGCTATTGTAATAGATAAAAAAAAGCCAGGTCTCTCGACTTGGCTTTCATTTGTTTAACCCAAAGGTAACCACAACAAGGGCTAAACTTATTTTTTGTGCTTCTTTTGTAGGCTTTTAAGTAGTAATGAAATAGTAAAACTGACTATTGCTCCAACAGAAGCTAATATAATAGTTTTTGCAATATCTTCAGAATTTATATTCGGAACTATACTTAAAAAAGGTCCCACCAGCAGTTCCCATTAAAGTATGGTTATTCGCTGTCATCAGTTGTAGTAAGCTGACTAGTTGCTGTCAAAACTCCTCCAGCAACTGCCATATAACCTCCAATAGTTGTAACTAATACTGGTAAGGCAATTGGAGCAGCTAAAATCGTTCCACCAACAGCAGCCAAAACCAAACCAACATTTCGAAGCACTTTAAAAAACTTTGGAGTAGGAGCTGTAGCTCTATTTACAATTTTTTTCATAATTTATATTTTTTCATTCCCATGAAAATGGGAATCTATTCAACAATCAAATCAACACTTTCTTTATTGTCCAAAGCTTGATAAACTAACGTTTTTAGCTTTTCAAATGCTTTTCGTGACATTAGTCCTAATCCTGGACCAGAAAGTTTTGTCACCGGAGCAATACAACCATTCAATTCTCTTAATGCATTATTAGCAGGATGAAATAAAATAAAACTTCTATTTTCTACATCTAAAACTTCTAAATGCCATTTGAATTTCGAACTATACCGCTTTCTAATAAAATATTTCCCTACCGGAATGCAGGAAACTCTCTTTTCATTATTCTTCCAAGGTAATTCAATCGTATAACAAATAAATTTACCTTCACATTCGAGTTTTCCGTTTGTTCCGTCAGGGAAATAAGTTCTAGTTAAATGAATAACCATTACACACCACCATCAACTTTAGCAAGTGATAACGGATTAAAAGCACCATTTTTCAAAGGATACATTTGTCCATTAATTTCTTGATAAAATTCAACTCCAACTGCCAAAAACAATGGTTTTGTACTTGCTGGAGTAACTGCATTCACTTGGTTTATTGCAGCAGTAGCTGTATTATCCCAAGGTAAAATCGCAGTTTCAGAACTAGAAACTACAAAAGTTTCCGTTTCAAAATCAACTTCTGCACCACCAGAAATAATTTTAAAGTGAGTAGTTCCACTTGGAGCTGCAATCATGTTCGCAGGAATAAATGGTAACAAATCAACTTTAATTTCTCCAGCAACACGGTCAATAGTCGGAACAAATGGAGCAAACAAAGAAGTTCCAAGCTTACCACGAATATTGAATTCAAAACCAAATAACAATTCAGCTTCTCCATCAATAACGTTTCTTAAACCTCTTTCACTCACTAAATCCGCTTGAATAACTTTCACCATTCTTTGCGTCAAACGACTAACCATTCTACCATCCGCAGAGTTCAATAGTAATGGTCTAAAAGCTGTTCTTAAAAGCTTTCCAGCCTTCCCTGCTCTACCAAACTCCGAACCATTCTCACGCGTTCTTTGAAAAGCAGGATCACTAGCAATTCTGCTAGCATCGATACCACCTTTCTCACGAGCTAAATGTCCGTCTTGGGTTTTATAAAAAGTAATATCTCCGATAGTACCTTTTAATTTAATTATGCCTTTCTGTCTAGCCATAACTTAAAAATTTAATTAAACAATCATTTAAAATCTCCTTCATTCTATCAACAGGTTGCAACCACTTTCCGAATGATTTGAATACAAAATTTAAAAGTTTATTGACACAATTAAACGAGCTTAGTTCCAAATGGCACAATTTGACATAAATGGCAATAATCAACTCATTTGACAAACAAAAATGTAGTATTGAATATGAAAATTTGCGACTTAAAACTAAATGATATATTCATTAATTTTATACTTTCAAGATATTGGTAAAATAGCATCATAATGCTACTCAAAGCCTACTCAAAGCTATAGATAAAGTATGAAAACAGAAAAAAAGAGGTTATGTATCTACCCAAAGGACATACAACGTATTACCGGAAAGAGTTATCGACAAAGTATTAGATTGTTACAAAGAATCAGAAAGGATCTTAATAAGCTTGAAAATGAGTTTGTAAG
>JAIEMH010000015.1 GCA_019752245.1 Flavobacteriaceae bacterium | reverse complement strand
ACCAATTGACAGTTACATACAAGTAATAATGATAGTCTTATGGATTGTAGGAGTTGGTGTTATAATTTCTAAGATATTTGACATTAACTCAAATACATTGTTTGGAACTCTTGGAGCAATTTCGGCAATTGTAATTTTGATTTTTAGAGATACGATTCTTGGGTTTGTAGCCAGTGTTCAGGTTTCGTTAAACGATATGGTTAGAATTGGTGATTGGATAACTTTTGATAAATTTGGTGCGGATGGCGATGTTATTGAAATAAATCTAGCAACAGTAAAAGTTAGAAATTTTGACAACACAACCACAACAATTCCAACATATAGTTTGATTTCAGACTCTTTTAGAAACTGGCGAGGCATGCTAGATTCTGATGGAAGACGAATTAAAAGACATATTCTTGTTAAAGCAAAAAGTATCCGATTTTTAACAGATGATGACTTGCAAAAAATGAAAAGAATTCAATTGATTACAGATTATATTGAAACTCGTCAAGATGAAATTAATAGATACAATAAAACCTATAATGTAGACAAATCACTTTCTATAAATGGAAGGAACATGACCAATTTTGGTTTGTTTAGAAAATACATTACCAGTTATTTAGAAAATTATCCAAGTCTAAATAAAAATATGATTTTGCTTTGCCGTCAATTACAACCTACTCCACAAGGTATTCCATTAGAAATTTATACATTTACTAAAGACCAACGTTTTCAAGAATACGAATATGTGATGGCCGATATTTTTGACCATATCATTTCTTCAATTGCTTACTTTGATTTAGAAATTTATGAAATGCCTACTGACAAAAGCAGTTATATAGAATAACTATTTCTTCAATCGGTCTTCTACATATTCAATTTTAGTTTTGCCATGCGGATGCGGTTTTCCATTTAAACCAACACTTACCATAGTAATAGTATCAATAGTAATAATCGTTTCCTTGGTCATCATGTTTCTTACTTCACACATTAATGTTAAAGAAGTTGTTCCAAATTTGATAACATCAATACCAATTTCAACAATATCACCTTGTTTTGCTGAGCTTCTAAAGTTTATCTCCGACATGTGTTTGGTAACGATTCTCGGACTTTCAAGTTGTATTATAGAATAAAGTGCAATTTCTTCATCTATCCAAGCCAATAAACGTCCGCCAAACAAAGTACTATTTGGATTTAAATCTTCGGGTTTAACCCATTTTCTAGTGTGAAATCTCATTTTAATTCAATTTTAATACTGCAAATCTAATAATTTCATTGTGGTCAAAAACTAATTTTTGCAAATCATTAACCGAAAACCATTTCGCAACATTTTATTTAGGCATAATTTATATTTCTTTGTGAATTATTTAAAAAAATATTGATTTCATTATTTGTTTTTAAAAATGTTGTTAATTTAGTGTAAACCACTATATTTGCAACTTAATATGCAAATTATAACCTATTAAAATATAATATGAAAAAAATTACATTAGTATCTTTGTTGCTAGTAACTACTATTTCTGTGAACGCTCAGGATAAAGAAGTAAAGAAAGACACAGCAAGTTCAGATTTCAATAAATGGACTATTGAAGCTACTGTTGGACAAGCAAAAGGAGTAAAACCATACTCAAAAGGATATTATTCAGGAGATCCAGTTACTTTTTTAGGGAAACCACAAGCTAATAGTTTTTCTGTTGCTGCAAGATACATGATTAGTCCAAAATTTGGTGTCAAAGCAGGTTTGCATTACGAAGAAATAAAAAATATAAAAAATAGCGGAAGTTTACCATTCAAGATGCAACAAATTGGAATTACACTTCAAGGTGTAGTTAATGCAACTAGATTGTTTGATATTCAAGACGATCTTGGTAGATTTGGATTACTTTTTCATGGTGGTCTGAAAATTGATCAAATGACATCTAAAACAAAAAATATTATTGAGCACGATCATAATTATAATCAAACAGAATATAATGGTGGTTTAATTGTTGGTGTTTCTCCTCAATTTCGTTTTTCAAATAGATTAGCTGTTTTATTAGATATAACTATTCAAAACAATTTTAGACAACATTTCAATTGGGATGGAACTTATTCAAATTTAGACAACAACCTAAACGGACAACAAGTAACCACATCTCTTGGATTAACATATTCATTAGGAAGAAATAAAATGCATGGTGATTGGGCAGTTATTAGAGATAAAAACTTAGACCAAATTGAGGCTTTAGATAAAAGAGTTGGAGAAGTTGAAACGCTAATGAATGATACCGATAAAGATGGTGTGCCAGATTATTTAGATCAAGAAAACAATTCAGTTGCTGGTGTTGCTGTTGATACAAGAGGAAAAATGGTAGACATCAATAGAAATGGTGTTCCGGATGAATTAGAAAGATATATTGAAAAAACATCTAAAGAAAGTTCAGAAAAATCAAATTCAGATACAATTAAACGTTTAGTTAATGAAGGTTATGTAACAACTTATTTTGATACAGCTAAAGTTAATCCAACTAATGTTTCTACAGAAGGAATTGACTTTATCAGAACTTACTTAAAAAACAACCCAACTGCATCAGTTGACATTGTAGGACATGCAGATGAAATTGGATCAAACGAACGCAACAACGCATTGTCTAAAGGTCGTGCAGAAGCTGTTAAAGCTATTTTAGTTAAAGCAGGAATTGACGCTTCTAGATTACACGTTGTAACAATTGGAGAAGATACTTCAGTTGATGTTGATTCTGAAGGTGCAAGAAAACTTGTTAGAAGAGTAACTTTCAAAATCAAAGAATAATTAACAATTTGTTCTTAATAACTATAAATCAACCTCTGTTTTTTAACAGAGGTTTTTTTATAACTTTAAATAAAAAATGGAAACAAGAGATAGTATGTTATTAGAACTTCGTGAAAGTGTTATTGGTACTATTACAGATCAATCATCTGCAGAAGAAATTTTTCAAAACAAAACCCTTCGCCCTATTTTAAAACTCCAAAATGAGTTGTTTGTAGAAGTATTTACAAATTATGTAATGAAACAAAAAGGTGTTTTCTTTACTTTATCACCAGATAAAAAAATGGTCTACATAGAAAATACTATTCAGAGAGATATAAAATTCAGAAACTCATTAAAAGGAATGGTAATAGGATTATTTACAGTTGAGGAATATAACAATTATACAAAGAATTCATCAAACCTAAATAAACGAATGATGAATATGTTGATTGAACGACTAAAAAGTCAAGTGCTTTTGTTTGAAAATGCAACATTATAAACAAGTTTATTTTAATGAAAAAACATTTTTTGTCATTACTTTTTTTGTTAAGTCTTTATTCTTTTTCACAAGAAAAAAAATCAAATAAAAAGTATGATTTTGCTTTTTCTCCAGGAATTATTTGCCAAGGAAATATGTTTAACGAATTAAACGTAACTGTTGGAAAAATCTCCACTGAAAATTGGACTGTCGGAATTGTTGGCTGGAGAATTGGAGTTGAATCTAATTTCAAGTACAATAATGACTTTATTATAGCACCAAAAGTTGGATATGACATTTCTATGACTTACTTTACTGTAAGACTATCGGCCGTAAATTATTTTCAAAATAATAAATCAGAATTTAGAATTTTACCAGAAATTGGTATTAGTCTAGGAGGAAGTATTTGTTTAACCTATGGATATGGAATTAGCCTAAAATCTGAAATTTCAGGAGTGCCTAATCACAGAATTGGTTTAAGTTTTAATATCAACAAACAACTCAATAATGCTTTTTAATTAGTTTTTCAAAAACTCATAAATTTCCTTCCAACTACTAGTGCGAAGAGCAATATGTTTTTGCAAATCTTCTACTTTAGAATGTATTTCTGTTGCACCTAAAACTTCATTATTGTTAATGAAAATTCCTTTTGCACCAAGGTTTTTAGCAAATTCCATATCTGTCAATCGATCTCCAATCATAAAGGAATTTTTCAAATCGTAGTTTGGATTATCAATATATTCTGTAACCATACCAATTCCTGGTTTTCTAGTTGGTTTTTTATCAGCAGGAAAAGAAGCATCAATAAAAACTTTACTAAAAACAATTCCTTCGTTTTCAAAAGCTTTCAGAATTTTATTGTGAATGTTCCAAAATGTAATTTCGGGTAAAACTTTAGTTCCTAATCCGTCTTGATTGGTAACCATTACTATTTCAAAATCCAATTTTCGTACAATTTTCCCCAAATAACGAAATACTTCTGGATAGAATTCTAGTTCTTCAAAAGTATCTAAAACATAATCTGGTGTTTTTGCTTCTTTTACAATTGTTCCGTCACGATCGATAAAAAGGATTTTCTTCATTTTATGAATTTTAATTTACTTTGTATTCTTTGTTTTCGTTTTTTAGTGAAATTTTTACATGCCAAAAATTATAGTCACATAGATA
>JAIEMH010000274.1 GCA_019752245.1 Flavobacteriaceae bacterium | reverse complement strand
ACGAGAGTACATCCGGAATATATCTTGAATGAAAATTTGCCTCAGATAAAAACTGTTGAAGATATTACACCACAATTTTGGGAAGACCGAATGGAGCAAATCAATAATTTTGAAAAACATATTACTCAAAATGGGACTAAAATATTGAAATTTTATTTTCATATGAGTAAAGAGGAGCAACGCAAACGCTTGTTGAATAGATTGGAAACACCAGAAGATAATTGGAAATTTTCTGTTGGCGATTTAAAAGAGCGCGAGCGATGGGATGATTACATGAAATATTACGAAGAAGCGATTAATAAAACGTCAAAAGAAAATGCACCATGGTATGTAGTTCCTGCTGATGATAAAGGTGTTGCAAGGTATATTGTTGCCAAAATAATTTGGGAAGAATTGGAAAAACTAACTGATATTACAGAACCAGAATTGGATGCAAAGGTGAAGGCAAATATTGATGTTTATAGAACGCAATTGAAAGAATAAAAAAAGGAACGCTCTAAAAAGTTAGAGCGTTCCTTTTTTTTAGTAATTATTCGACTATGATTTTTTGTGTGAATTTAGAATTGTCTTCAGAAGTTATGACAGCAATATAAACAGCGTTGGTTGTAATAGGATTAATATCTATTTGGTTAATTTGTTCGTTTAATGCAATTTGTTTTTCTTGCATAATTTCTCCTCGAATGTTATAAATTGTAAGCGTAACATTATTATAACTCATGTTAGAAGTAATAGATAAAAGTCCAGATTTTATTTGCGAACTGTTAACAATGAAAGAATCTTTGTTGAACCCATTGTTTTCTAAAGTGATAAAGTGTAAACCATTCCAGTTTTTTGAAACGCTAACCAAACTTATTTTTCCTGTTGGCAAACCTGATGCGGCATTTTGTCTTATTACAACACCATTGATGTTGTTTGCTTCATCAGTTCCAGAATTTGTTATTGCATTGGCTACCGGAGGAATTCCATTTACCATTACTGGATTTACATACAATTGAATTACATCGTCTGAAGCACCGCTTAAAATGTCATATTTTAAAAGAACCAAAACTGTGCTGTTAAAAGGATGTATTGTATTAGAATAAACAATAGTACCTGAAGATTTTGAAACACCTACTTTAAAATGTGTTGCAGAAACTTTTTCAGTATAAATTTTAGCTGCAGATGATGCGCTACTTCCATTCAAAATTCTGAAGAAGTCGGTAGCACTGTTTGAAGCATCACTTAAATTAATAAGAAATCCTGCAAAAAAAGTTCCAGTTAAAATAGGAGTAAAGAGTGTTCCACAACCATCAGCATTGGCTTTTAGCTCTACTGATTTTGTGCTAATTCCCCAATTTGCATAGCCTAAAGGTAAGTCTAAAATTTCAGCATTATTACAATTTGCTGGTGTACAAGTACCAAGTCCTCCTAGTGTGGTATTATTTGACCAATTTCCTTGACCATTTAATTGAGAATCGATGGTGTACGAATTGAAATTGTCTCGAAAAACATTTTGCGCATGACTGACGCTAAATAGAGAAAGTGTCACGTAAAAAATAATTTTTTTCATGATAGTAGATTTGTTAGGTTATGTGTAGATTTTTGGTATTGCTAATTTACAAATTAATTACATTAAATTAAACATTTATACAACAATTTGACTATTAAAATTTATATGAAAAATAGTTTTAAATTATTTTAAAAAGAGTTACATATTAGTATAAAAACAAAAAAAAGCACAAAAGAAATTACTCTTTTGTGCCTTTTCAACCAATTTATTTAACCTCTATCTTTATAGTTTAAATCCATATGCCAATCGCAATGCAACTTGGTTGGTTTCAAACTTGTTGTAATCTTCGTAACGTAAACTCACATCAAAATATTTATTTGCATATCCAATTCCTGGTGCCCATAAAAAAGTGGTGTCATTGTAACCATTTGTAACTGCAAAACCTGCACCAACTTCACCAAGAACATAAAATCTATTTTCCCATACAAAGGCTTTAAATCCTGCTTTTGCTGGAATAAATCCTAAATCTTTAACATTATCACCAATAAACAAGTTAGTAAATCCAGTTGTTAATGTTACCGATGTTCTTCGAGATAAATCATATTGAAGTCTAACATCGCCACCTAAAGAAAAATCGTAGGCATTATCAGTTGGTAATCCACCATTTATACCAAATCCTAGTTTAAATCCCTGATCATAATTAGCATCTAATGCTTGATCTTTTACTTCTTGCGCAATTGTAGCGGTAGTAAATATTGAAGTAATAACTAATGCAATTGCAAATTTGATTTTTTTTGTACTTAACATAATCGTTTTATTAAAATTAGTATTGATTGTTATTTTTTCATTCAAATAACTTTTACAAAAATAGAACGTCAATGATTATGCAGTGTTATAGTTTTTTTTTGATTTGTTATATAATTATCGTCATTAAATAATTCATAAAAATAATAATTATGAGTAGCCATTCTAAAGGTTCTAATTATCTTTGTCAACTTAAAAAAAAGCAAAATTGAATTTATCACAATACACCAAAGAGTTTCGATATAATTTACAATTGGCATATCCAGTAATTTTGGGTATGCTTGGTCATACTTTAATAGGAATTGTAGATAATATTATGGTAGGAAAATTGGGTTCTACAGAATTAGCCGCGGTATCACTTGGAAACAGTATGATATTTATTGCAATGTCTATTGGAATAGGATTTTCTACTGCACTAACACCTATAGTTGCTGAGGCTGATGCCGAGAACAATAATGATAAAATTCGTTCTGCTTTTCATCACGGTTTATTTTTATGTATTATTTTAGGTCTACTTCTTTTTGGATTAGTTGTTTTAGCCAAACCAATTATGGAAATGCTACACCAACCAAGAGAAGTTATTGAACTGGCAAAACCTTATTTAGATTGGGTTGCTTTCTCACTCGTGCCGCTTATTATCTATCAGGCATACAAACAATTTGCAGATGGATTGTCAATGACAAAATACTCCATGTATGCTATTGTTATGGCAAATATTATTCATGTTATAATTAACTATTGGTTGATTTATGGATTTTGGATTTTTCCAAAAATGGGAATTCTTGGCGCAGGATTAGGAACTGTAATCTCAAGAATTGCAATGGTAACTTTCATGCATTTTATTTTAGCTAAGCAAGAACGTTTAAAACAATATTTTCATAATTTTAGTTTTGATGAAATTAAAAAGTCTACAATTAAAAAAATTGTAAATTTAGGATTGCCTTCAGCAATGCAAATGCTTTTTGAAGTGGTTTTATTTACAGCAGGAATTTGGCTTTGTGGCAACATTGGAAAAACCAGTCAAGCTGCCAATCAAATAGCACTGAGCTTGGCATCAATGACTTTTATGTTTGCCATGGGATTAAGTGTTGTTTCAATGATTAGAGTGAGTAATCAAAGAGGTTTACAAGATTATAAAAATTTAGTTGTTGTAGCGCGATCTATTTTCTTATTGGCAATTATAATTGAAATAGTATTTGCTGTTTTATTTGTTGTTTTTCATCAAATATTACCGCCATTGTTTTTAGATATGAGCGATCAAACACAACTTTTAGATAACAAAGAAGTAGTAACTATTGCCGCAAAATTATTGTTAGTAGCAGCTGTTTTTCAAATTTCGGATGGTATTCAAGTAGTTGTTCTTGGCGCTTTGCGAGGTTTACAAGATGTGAAAATTCCTATGTATATTACTTTTGTTGCTTATTGGATTATAGGGTTTCCGATTTCTTATTATTTAGGTGAACATACAGAACTAAAAGCTGTTGGAGTTTGGATAGGATTACTTGCAGGATTATCAGCTGCTGCAATTTTTTTATATATTCGTTTTCATTTCATTACAAAATCATTAATTTTGAATAATAAGTATAAACAAAACTCAAAATGATACAGTTTAATAGAGGTGAAGAGTTTAAACAAATTAGGATAGACGAAACCTTAAAACTAAAATATGCAATTTCCAATCAAGGAAGATTAATAAGTTATAAAGAAAATTTTAAGGAAGGCAATGAACTAAGAGGCGGAATGGTTGAAGGTTATAAAGTTTTCAAGTATAATGTAAAAGTTAATGGTCAAAAAAAATGTAAGCATTTTTTATTTTATAGGTTGGTTGCCGAATATTTTTTACCAAAAGATGGCGATGATAGAAATTTTGTTTTACACCTAGATTATGATAAAGTAAACGACAGATTAGAAAATTTAAAATGGGCCAATCAAAAGGAATTGACAGAACACCATTCTAAAAACCCAACAGTTATTGCTGGAAAAGCAAAAATTATTGAAATAAACATTAAAGCCGACGGTCGAAAATTAACTTCAACTCAAGTTATTAGAATAAAGAAAATGCTGCAAAGACCAGACAACAAAACACGTTTGGTGATGATAGCAAAGCAGTTCAATA
>JAIEMH010000281.1 GCA_019752245.1 Flavobacteriaceae bacterium | reverse complement strand
AATCCACCATGGTAATAAGTTGCTGAAAAACCCAATGATTCTAGCTGATAAACAGTTTCTGAACACGCTTTTCTATTGGTTACATATATAATTGAGGGTTGCGGATTTTTCTTTAAAATTTGCTCCATCAACCGCAATTTATCTTCCACATTAAAAACCATATACGCCAAATTTTCTCTTTCGAATGATTTGGTGAAAATAGCTGGATTTTCAAATTGTAATTGTGCAATAATATCGTCTTGAACTCTTTTTGTTGCCGATGCAGTCAAGGCCAAAAAAGGCACTTTAGGAAAGTATTCTTTGAGTTTGGATATCTTTAAATAGGCTGGTCTAAAATCGTGTCCCCATTGTGAAATACAATGTGCTTCGTCAATAGTAATTAAATTTATAGGAAGATTTTTTATGCGTTCTAAAACCCAGTCGTTTTGAAGTCTTTCTGGTGATAAATACAAGAATTTGAAATTTCCATACTGGCAATTGTCCAATAAATCAATCATTTCATCTGATGAAATTCCGCCAGTTAATGCAATGGCTTTGATGCCTTTGTCTTGCAAATTTTTCACTTGGTCTTTCATCAAGGCTACTAAAGGCGAAATTACCAAACAGATGCCTTCCATCATCATTGCTGGAACTTGAAAAGTAATCGATTTTCCGCCGCCAGTTGGCATTAATCCAAAAGTATCTTTGCCTTCTAAAACGGATGCAATTATCTCTTCTTGCGGAGTTCTAAACGCATCGTGTTTCCAATATTTTTGAAGGATTTCTAATGGTTTAGGCATTGTATTTAAATACGAATTAGGAATTAGGCGTTAGGAATATTTCGTAAAAGTACTAAAAACAAGAAATATAATTGAATTTATATGTTTTTGGTTGGAACTAATTTCAAGTTGAGAAATTACTTAACTAGTTAATTTAACCACATAGAAACATAGAAAAAAGTATTTTAGTAGTCCAATTTTTGGGTTCACACAGCTATGTTTTTCTTTAATAAAGTGAAAAGTCTTTTCGAAATATGTGTTTTTATGTGGTTAATATATTCATATTGAATGACATCTAGGGATTATTTTATAGACTTTTTGAGTAAAGTGACTTTGCTTTTGCCAAATCAAGAGGAATTTCTAAAAAGTAATTGAGTTGCCATTTTTGGGTTTGTTGCGCTTGTTTGTTCAAGGTTGTGTCCCAAGAAGGATATACTCTAAAACCTAATTTTCCTTTTTTAGACCGACTTTGAAGATAGCCTTTTTGTTCTAAAATTGATTTTGGAAAGATGAATTGTCCAGTATTTGTTGGTGTATTTGTGTTTATAATTACCAAATCAAAATCGTCTGATGTAGCGAAAGGCTTAATTGGATTTTCTTCAATTCGTTTCCATAGTGTTACAAATTGACCAATTTTAGTGGGAGTGATTTTGGCTTCACGAAAAATTATTTTTAAGTTATTGAGCTCAAATTGTGCAGCACAATAGTCTTGACTTTCTTTTTCGATATGAAGATTTGAAATTTGTAAATCTAGTTTTTCAAAAACCAGTTTTGAAGTTTCTTCTAGTTTTTGACGCGTCATTAGAAACTTAGTTTAAGGTTTCTAAGATGTAGTTGATGCGCTCGTCAACGGTTCCTTTTGGGACTTCAATTAAGTTGTAGCCATACTTTTGGTAGGTTTCTACAAGATGCGTATAGATTAATTTGGCTTGTTCAAAGTTTTCATAACGTGCGTCGTCGCTTTCGTAGATTTCTTCCCATGGTGGAAGGATGAAAATTTTAGTATAGATGTGATCGCGGCAAGCTTGGTCAAAAAACGCAGGATAACTGTCGCCAATATAATGCATGTAGGCTAAAACATCTGGAATGCCACGATCAAGAAACACTATATTGTGAGGTTCTTGTTGTGCGCTACTGAATTGATTTTTTCTGCCTTCGAGTAATAATTCACTAAAAAGAAGTGGTTTTTCTAGAAACAATTGTTCTATTCCTTGTTTTTTAGCTTCCATAGTAACTTCGCGCGAAATCTCTGGGTAACAGCAATATCCTTTGGTGGTTAATCCATCAATGATTGTTGTTTTTCCAGTTCCTGGTCCGCCAATGATAACTACAATTTCTTTTTCCAAGATTTTAAAATAAAGGCGCAAATTTATTGAAACTAATTTGATAAATGGACGTGTTTGGTAATTTTATTTTCTATTCAATACAATTACTATCTAGCCCTGATTGAAGAGGCATCCCGAAGCTTCGGGATATAACGGAAAGCAGGAAAATGGATTGCAAAAAATACCCAAACGATTCGCTCCTAAAAAAATCTAAAAACTAAACAAATTGTAATTTCAAAAATGTATATTTGCGTTTATTTTAACTTGAAGAATGGATAAAAAGACCGAAGAATTTTACATTCGGCTGAAAGAGGAATTGAGTAATACATCCGCTTGGCCGTCAGAATACCTATACAAATTTATTGTTCCTACCGATGCTAAAAAGATTGATGAAGTTGAAAATGCTTTTGACAATATGGGCGCGGTTATCAAAACAACAAAATCTAAAACTGGAAAATATACAAGTGTTTCTATTAATGTAAACATGAATTCTCCAGAAGATGTGGTAGAAAAATATATTGAAGTTTCTACAATAGAAGGAATAATTTCGTTTTAATATGGTACCAAAATATATAAAAGAGAATGCCAACGACGTTGTATTTAACTTAGAGTACAATGCCGAGCGTCCGCATTTAATTATACCGGAGTATGGTCGTCATTTGCAAAAATTGATTGATCAGGCAACGGTTATTGAAGATGTTGAAGAGCGCAATAAAGCTGCGAGATATATCATTCAAGTAATGGGAAGTTTGAATCCGCATTTGCGTGATGTGTTGGATTTTCAGCACAAATTATGGGATCAGCTTTTTATTATGTCTGATTTTAGATTGGTTGTAGATTCTCCTTATCCGATTCCGACTCGTGAGGTAATTAATTTAAGACCAGAGCGTTTGGCATATCCGCAAAAGAATCCGAAGTATCGTTTTTATGGTAATAATATCAAATACATGATAGAAGTTGCCGATAAATGGGAAGAAGGCGAGATGAAAAGTGCGTTGATAAAAGTGATTGCCAACCACATGAAAAAATCGTATTTGAGTTGGAATAAAGATACCGTTACCGATGCAGTAATCTTCGAACATTTATACGAACTTTCAGATGGAAAATTCAATTTGACGCAAAGTCAAGAAGAACTTTTAACAACAAATGATTTGATTAGAACTAATAAAAAAGTTTCTAATAAAACGTTGCTACCACAGCAAAAAAACTTAAAAATTCAAGGTTTTAAAAAGCCAATTCCTGGTAAAAAACCTTTTATAAAAAATAATAATAACAATAATCCAAAAGCTTAATTTGTATATTGTATGATGTAAATTGTAAATCGATTTTACACTATACATTCATGCAATTTTTACATTATACAGAAAATAAATATGGGAGTTTTTAAAATTGAAGGAGGCATTAGACTAAAAGGTGATGTTACACCACAAGGAGCTAAAAATGAGGCATTGCAAGTGTTATGTCCTGCTTTGTTAACGTCAGAGAAAGTTAGAATTACTAACATTCCTGATATTATAGATGTAAATAAATTAATTACTCTATTAGGAAATCTAGGCGTTAAAATTGAAAAAAATGGTCCTGGTGATTATACTTTTCAAGCAGATGAAGTGAATGTTGATTACCTAAAAACAGAAGCGTTCAAGAAAGAAGGCGGAAGTTTAAGAGGTTCCATCATGATTGTTGGTCCGCTTTTGGCACGTTTTGGATGTGGTTATATTCCAAAACCTGGTGGTGATAAAATAGGTAGAAGAAGATTAGATACGCACTTTGAAGGTTTTATAAATCTTGGAGCAAAATTCCGATATGAAAGAGAAGACCATTTTTATGGTGTTGAAGTTGATGGAAAATTAAAAGGTGCTTACATGTTGCTAGACGAAGCGTCGGTAACTGGAACTGCAAATATTGTTATGGCTGCCGTTTTAGCCGAAGGAACAACTACAATTTACAACGCTGCTTGTGAGCCTTACTTACAACAATTGTGTAAAATGTTGAATTCTATGGGTGCTAAAATTAGCGGTGTAGGTTCTAATTTATTGACTATTGAAGGCGTAGATTCTCTTGGTGGATGCGAACACAGAATTCTTCCAGATATGATTGAAATTGGTTCTTGGATTGGTCTTGCGGCGATGACAAGAAGCGAAATCACTATTAAAAATGTGTCTTGGGATAACTTAGGTGTGATTCCAAGTGTGTTTAGAAAATTAGGAATTACTTTGGAACGAAGAGGAGATGATATTTATATTCCTACGCATGAAAATGGGTACGATGTAAAAACCGATATTGATGGATCTATATTAACCATTGCCGATGCGCCATGGCCAGGATTTACGC
>JAIEMH010000338.1 GCA_019752245.1 Flavobacteriaceae bacterium | reverse complement strand
TTTAATTTTAATTTTGAAAATGCCTTCCTCTTTTTCAACAAAGAATTCATACACGTGAAGAAAGGAGAGAAAAGAGGGAAAAGGAAAGTAAACCAAAAATGAAATACTGCTAAAAGTGAAAATCCTAATATAAAAATATAGCGCGAAGCAACTAATTTAGCCAAAAACAATCCTGTCAAAATCATTCCAATTATGTTACCCGTTAAATTCAAATATTGCACATGCGCCACTCTTGAAGGTTCCCAATTCCAAACAACAGCCATAGTACTGTGACAAATATTCAATGTTGCTCTGGCAATGTAAAAAACCACAGACAGCAATAATCCAGTTCTTAAATTCGCGTAACGAAAAACTTGCATATCAAAAGTAGGTCTTTTCACAAGCATTTGTCTGGCAATAAAAAAACCTCCTGTTAGTAGGGCAACAATGAGTGCTGTAACAATTTGGGAGGATTCAAACCAATATTTTTTTTGGCCATAAACCATAAAATAACTGCCACACAAAATAGCGGTAAGCACAAGAATAAAACTGACCCAGTCAATCTGATATAACGGAATTTTTTTATGAAAGCGATTGTTATTAAAGGTAATCATAACCAAAGCCACACACACTATTTGGAAAAAAGCGGAACCATATGCCATATATTTCCAATCGTAATTTTCAAGTAACCAGACTGCAATATTAATTATAAAAGGAGAAGCCAACATTAAGGCTCCATAATTAAGCGAAAAAGCAATAATCACGGCATTTTTAGACTTAAATCGTGCAATCAAGAATTGTCGTAAGGGCAAAATAGGCAATGCCATCAAAATACCTTCGGCCATTCTTAACGTAATAAACAAAGAAAAATTTTCAGTATCAGCTGTAAAAATAAAAGTCAAGGCTGCCAGACTGTAAATGACCAGAAAATATTTTTTGGTTGGAAAAAACTTAAAAAACCTACTTTCAATAAGAAATGCAGCCAAAAAAGTCCCATACGTAACACACATCGAAAACTGTAAATCTTCGACTTCTACGTCCAAAAAACTCGCTGCATACGTAACATTAGAAGTATATACTCCCAATAAAACCATGGAATGCAACATACAAAAAAATATAATAGCAATAATAGCCCAATTAGGAACCCAAGATTTAAAAACACTTATTTCTGACATCGTATTATTTGTGTTCGGCAATAACGGTAACATTCATACCGGCTCTCAGAAAGTCCGTTTGTACATCACTCTCTTTTAATTTTATTCGAACCGGAATTCGTTGCTCTATTTTTATAAAGTTACCAGTTGCATTATCAGGAGGCAATAGTGAAAAACGTGCACCACTGGCTGGCGATAAAGATTCAATAGTTCCTGTAAATTCTCTTCCGCTTATCGCATCTGCTTTTAGCTCCACTTCCTGGCCAATGGATAAATATTGCAGTTGTGTTTCCTTGAAATTAGCCGTAATCCACTTTTCTTTACTAACGATTGAAACTAAGGTCTGTCCTTCTTTTATCATTTGTCCCGGTTGCATGATTTTTTTACCTACCCAACCATCATAAGGAGCGGTAATTACGGTATAAGAAAGATACAAAGTCGCATTGTCAGCAACCGCTTGCTTGGACTGAATTACCGTCTGAGCCGTAGGAATTTTAGCCGAAGCTTCAGACGTGTTTAATGCCGCCGATTGAATCGTGTTAGTTATTTCCTGATAATGCGCTTGTGCCAATTCATAATCCGCTTTTACTTTTTCAAGCTGTTGCTCAGTAGCCGCTTCTTGGCTTACTAGTCCTTTATATCGATTGTAATCCAATTTTGTTTTCCAAACTTCTGTTTTTGCAGCTTGTAACTGCGATTGTCTAACGGAAGTTACATTAGAAGTTGTTGCGACATTTTTTTCAATCACAATGCTAGTGCTTTTTGCATTTTCAACATCGGCCAATGCCATGTCTAAATGCGCTTTGTATTCCCTATCGTCAATTACTAATAACGTATCGCCTTTGTGAACAAATTGATTTTCATTATAGTGCACTTCAGTTACATACCCTGAAATTCGAGCCATAATTGGCGTTACATATTGATCAACCTGGGCGTCATTAGTTTCTTCGTGATTTTTATTAAAAATATAAAACCAAATCCCTAAAACAATTCCGCCGAGAACCAGCATACCGGAAATCACGGTAATTAATCTATGAAATGATCGATGCGCTCTTGACGAATTATGAACTTTTACCATATAAATTTGAAACTAAATTATATTAAATTATTATTTGTTGAGTAGTCCTGCCGTATGGAGTAATTCATACTGTTTCATAACCATATCTATTCTAGTGGAAACTTTGTTGAATTTTGCCTGAAGCAACGCATTATCCGCATCGACCATCTCCGTAATCAAAACCAGTTGGTTCAGGTATTTTACTTTTACAATACGGTAATTTTCATTGGCTAAATCCAATGCTTTATCTGTAACCGGTAACTTGTCCAGTATTTCCTGATATTGAGTATGCTTTCTGAACACTTTATCCACCATTTCATTTTTCACAAGCTCCGATTCATTTTCTTGCAAATCCACTTTCAAAATGGCAACCTGAACTTTGGCTTTATTTTTAAACAAACCCGACAAATTATAACTAGCCGCCAATCCTATTTGCCCTATCGTATAGAGATATGGACGATTCAACGTAAACAACATGTAGTCAGGATATCTTAGATTGTAATTCCCAAAGAAACTGACCTTAGGATAATAATTTCCTTTCACTATCTTCAACTCTGTTTTTTTTACGTCTACTTCCCTATTTGCGATACGCATTTCTTCATTTTTAAGGGTTTCTTCAAAATAAAAATCATACTCTTTTAACGGTGCTGTTTCGAGTAATCGTGTTGTATCTATAGTAATTTCAGCTTCTTCGGGTAACTGTAAAAGAGTTTTTAAATCTTGAAGTGCAATCCTGATATTTTTCTTATTCGTCAACGAATGGAGTTCCCGGTCTGAAAGTTGCAGTTCAGAGCGTAACACTTCGTTTTTAGTAACCGTTCCAAAGGTTTTAAAAGCTTTCACTTCTTTCAATCGTTCCTGTTCTTCTTTAATGCTTTCGCCAATGATTTTCTGGAGTTCCATCATTTTATAAATACCTAAAAAAGTAGATGTCACCTGTAATTGAATATCATTCTGTGTCTTTTCTACCTTGATTTTGGCAATTTCATTTTCCTCTTTCGACTTTTTAATTGCATTATTAACTTTATTACCAGCATAAAGTGGCACATCAAATTTTGTAACGGCATCATATAGTACGGTTCCAGGTTCTGGAGTGTAGGTATGTTTGTCTGAGAAAAAACCACCTTCGTATTCCGTCAAGTCAGATAATCGGGAATACATTGCATTAAAATTAACCTCTGGTAAACGAAGATTTTTTGTCACGGCAATCTCTTTTTCTGAAATACGCTGTTCGATATAAGATTTCTGAATGGTCTTATTATTTTCTTTAGCGATTTTTAAAGCATCATTTAAAGAAATTGATGTAGCTTGTTGTGCTTGTACTGAAGGGATTCCTTGAAAGAAGAGGAATACTACCAATGCATTTTTTGAAAAATTAATTTTCGATTGGCTCCAAAGAACCTGTTTTTTAAGAAACATAATATAGATAAAGAAATGTGGTGCAAAGTTCCCAAATTTAATCTGCGTCGTAAAATCAACAAAAGCCAACTATTTATTCATTTCAGACAAATAGAAAAAAAGGACACACACTATAACGATTGCAGAAAAAAAGTGCCATGAAAAACTACTTTTTTAATATTTCAATTCCTTTTAGATAATCCGAAGGACGTTGTCCTAAAATCTTGAAAAATGTGTTACTAAAAGTTGGAACGCTACTATATCCAATAGCTTGCGCGACTTCATTAACAGATAGTTTTTTTTCGAGTAACAATTCTATTGCTTTTAAAATTCTCCGAATCGTGAAATATTGAATGAAGGACATACCCAAATCTTTTTGGAATAAACGATATAAAGAGCGCTCACTAAACCCAAATCGATTGGCTAAATCAGAGAACAAAATAGTTTCTCCTAAGTTTTTATCTAAATAGCTAATGATTTTATTCAGACGAATATCCTTTGGCAAAGGCAACGATAACGGTAAATTAGTCAGACAGATTTCTGGTAAAATGGCTTTTATCGCATTGGCAATAATGAAATTTCTAGTTCCTTTTTTTAGATTTCCGTTCCATCGGTTTGTGAAAAGCATCATTTGTAGTAATAAATCATTAATGGGATAAATGCCTTCTTTTTGATAAAAAAGATCTTCATTTGAATCTATTGGAAAATACAAATTCCGCATCATGACATGTTCCGAATTTGGATGAATACTGTGTTTTATTCCGCCTGGAATCCAAATAAAATGACGCGCAGGAAGAAAATAAGATTTGGTTTCGGTGGTAACGTGAACAATACCACCTTCAGAATAGAGCATTTGGGCTTTTTCATGCTTGTGAGTTGGAATTAACAATTCTCCCATCAAATCATGGTGGCAATAAATAC
>JAIEMH010000103.1 GCA_019752245.1 Flavobacteriaceae bacterium | reverse complement strand
GCTACTAAAAAATACAATTTATATGTAAATGTTCGTGACAATAACGATTATCCATTTGATAATTTATTTCTAATTGTCTCTTTAGAACAACCTAATAAAAAAGTAATAGTAGACACTTTAGAGTATAAAATGGCAAATCCAGACGGAACTTTAATGGGAGATGGATTTTCAGATATTAAAGAAAGTAAGCTTTTTTACAAAGAAAAAGATTTTACAATGAAAGGCGAATACAAAGTTCATATTCAGCAAGCAGTTCGTCAAACTGGGAAAGTTGCCGGAATTGACAATTTAAAAGGAATTACAGAAATAGGTTTTAGAGTAGAAACTTTAGACTAAAAAATTATGGCTCAAAAAAATAGTACTTCAAATAAAACTCAGGTGAAAGACGTAAAATATTATTCAAAGAAATTTTGGAAAGTGTTTTTTTACGGACTTGGTGCTCTTCTCTTGTTTTTTCTATTTGCATCATGGGGACTTTTTGGCTCAATGCCTTCATTTGAAGATTTAGAAAATCCAGAATCTAATTTAGCTACAGAAATAATATCGTCAGATGGTGTTGTTCTAGGTAAATTTTACAATGAAAATAGAACCGCAATAAAATATAAAGATTTGCCAAAATCACTAGTTGATGCATTGGTATCAACTGAAGATGAACGTTTTTATGAACACTCAGGAATTGATGGTAAAAGAACAATTGGTGCAGCTGTAAGACTTGGTTCTAATGGTGGTGCAAGTACTATCACACAACAATTAGCTAAGTTATTGTTTCATGGTGAAGGCTCTAAATTTCTTCCTTTTAGAATAATTCAAAAAGCAAAAGAGTGGATTATTGCGGTTCGACTAGAAAGACAATATACCAAGAATGAAATCATTGCATTATATTTTAATCAAGTAGACTTTGTAAATGGTGCAGTCGGAATTCGCTCTGCAGCCAAAGTGTATTTCAACAAAGAACCACGTGACTTGAATGTAGAAGAAAGTGCTCTTTTAGTAGGAATGTTAACCAATCCTTCATTATTCAATCCAGTTCGTCGTCCAGAAAAAGCTATTAAAAGAAGAAACATTGTTCTTGGCCAATTGGTTAGAAATAACCATCTTGAAGAGTCGGCCAAACAAATGTTAGAGAAAAAACCAATCGTTTTAAACTTCCATCCAGAAAGTCATCTTGATGGAACAGCAACTTACTTTAGAGAATACCTTCGCGATTATATGAAAAATTGGGTAAAAGAAAATAAAAAACCCGATGGTGAAGAATATGATATTTATGGTGATGGATTAAAAATCTACACAACCATTGATTCTAAAATTCAAGAACATGCTGAAGAAGCTGTTTTAGCACATATAAAAAACCTACAAGAAGAATTCTGGATTCAACAAAAAGGCAATAAAACCGCACCTTTTGTAAACATTACTGAAGCAGAAACCGATAAAATCTTTAAACAAGCTATGAAAAACTCCGAACGCTGGAGGATTTTAAAAGCCGATGATAAAACCGACGAAGAAATTATTGCATCATTCAAAGTAAAAACCAAAATGACCATTTTCACATGGAACGGCGAACGTGATACAATAATGACACCTATGGATTCTATCCGATATTACAAACATTTTCTTCAAGCAGGTTTAATGTCAATGGAACCACAAACAGGCCAAGTAAAAGCTTGGGTTGGCGGAATCAATTATAAATATTTCCAATACGATCACGTAGGTCAAGGCGCACGACAAGTAGGTTCAACCTTCAAACCTTTTGTTTACGCAACAGCTATCGAACAATTAGGAATGTCTCCTTGCGACACCATAATTGATGGTCCGTTTGTAATTAGAAAAGGTCGCCATCACGTAACCGAAGATTGGGAACCAAGAAATTCTGATCAAAAATACCGCGGAATGGTAACTTTGAAAAAAGCATTAGCAAATTCCATCAATACAATTTCTGCCAAATTAATTGACAAAACTGGTCCAGAAGCAGTTGTAGAACTTACTCACAAACTTGGAGTAACTTCAGAAATTCCTGTGCAACCATCCATTGCACTTGGCGCAGTTGATATTACCGTTCAAGATATGGTTGCTGCTTACAGCACATTTGCCAACCAAGGTGTTTACATAAAACCACAATTTATTTCAAGAATCGAAGATAAAAATGGAGCAGTAATCTATGAACCAGTTCCAGAATCTCATGATGTTTTAAACAAAGATGTAGCTTTTGCAGTTATAAAATTATTAGAAGGAGTAACCGAAGGCGGTTCAGGTGAAAGACTAAGAACAGAAGGTGGCGGAAGCGGCGATAAACGTTGGACCGGCTATCCATACATGTTCAAAAACCCAATTGCAGGAAAAACAGGAACAACTCAAAATCAATCCGATGGTTGGTTTATTGGTATGGTTCCCAATCTTGTAACTGGTGTTTGGGTAGGTTGCGAAGATCGTTCGGCTCGTTTTAAAAGCATTACTTATGGTCAAGGAGCAACCGCAGCACTACCTATTTGGGGTTACTTTATGGAAAAATGTTATGAAGACAAAGACCTTCAAATCTCTAAAGACGAATTTGAAAGACCCGATAATTTTGCCATTAAAGTAGACTGTTGGTCTCCTCCAAAAAAAGTAGTAACCGACTCAACCAATGTAGAAGAACAAAATCCAGACGAATTTGGGTTGTAATTTTTAGAAGCTAATCCTGCTCTATACTCTATCTTTTTCTTTTGTTGCCTGAGATACTCTAAGTAAACAAAAGAAAAAGGATGCCGTTTCGATCAGGGCTAAAATAACAGAACGGCTTGGAAACAAAATATAAGTTTTAGAAAATATTAAAATCATTGATTCGATATGATTAACAAAAAAGTAAATTCAGTTCAAGAAGCTCTTCATGGCATTGAAGACAATATGACTATCATGCTTGGTGGTTTTGGACTTTGCGGAATTCCAGAAAATTCAATTGCAGAATTAGTAAAAAAAGAAACAACCAATTTAACTTGTATTTCCAATAATGCTGGAGTTGATGATTTTGGATTGGGATTATTACTCCAAAAAAAGCAAATTAAAAAAATGATTTCTTCATATGTTGGAGAAAATGCAGAATTTGAACGTCAAATGCTTTCGGGTGAACTTGATGTTGAACTTACTCCTCAAGGTACTTTAGCAGAAAAATGTCGTGCAGCACAAGCAGGAATTCCAGCTTTCTTCACACCTGCAGGATTTGGAACTGAAGTTGCAGAAGGAAAAGAAACACGAGAATTTAACGGAAAAATGCACATAATGGAGCTTGCCTACAAAGCCGATTACTCAATAGTAAAAGCTTGGAAAGGCGACGAAGCTGGAAATCTTATTTTCAAAGGAACTGCAAGAAATTTTAATGCTGTTATGGCTGGTGCTGCAAAAATAAACATCGCCGAAGTTGAAGAACTTCTTCCGGCAGGAAGTTTAAATCCAAATGAAATTCATATCCCTGGAATTATGATTCAAAGAATCTTTAAAGGTGAAAAATTTGAAAAAAGAATTGAGCAACGTACCACTCGCAAAAGAGAATAACAATGGCATTAGATAAAAACGATATAGCAAAACGAATAGCTAAAGAAGTAAAAGATGGCTATTATGTAAACTTAGGAATTGGTATTCCAACTTTGGTTGCCAATTATGTTCGCACCGATATTTCAGTCGAATTTCAAAGTGAAAATGGCGTTCTCGGAATGGGACCATTTCCATTTGAAGGCGAAGAAGATGCCGATATAATCAACGCAGGAAAACAAACTATAACCACTTTGCCTGGAGCAAGTTTCTTTGATTCTGCCTTCAGTTTTGGAATGATACGATCTCAAAAAGTAGATTTAACCATTCTTGGTGCTATGGAAGTTTCAGAAAATGGAGACATAGCCAACTGGAAAATCCCGGGAAAAATGGTAAAAGGTATGGGTGGCGCAATGGATTTAGTTGCTTCTGCAGAAAATATTATCGTTGCTATGATGCACGTTAACAAAGCTGGTGAAAGTAAAATTCTTAAAAAATGTTCATTGCCTTTAACCGGCGTTGCTTGCGTTAAAAAAGTAGTTACAGAATTAGCGGTTCTAGAGATCACTCCAAAAGGCTTCAAACTTCTTGAACGCGCACCTGGAGTTACTGTAGAACACATTATAGCTTCAACTGAAGCAGAATTGATTATTGAAGGAGAAATTCCAGAGATGATTATTAATTAAAAAATTAATTATTAAAATATAAAAAACCACAAAACTCGATCCGAATTTTGTGGTTTTTATTTTATTCTAATAACACTTACTTTCTGCTTTCCAAATATTCAATAATTACAGGTGATGCGTGAGTAAAACTAGGAAATTGTTCTACAATACTCACAGCTCGTTTTTTATTCAATTTATAAGTCAAATCAAATTCGGTAGTAAACAAAATAGCTGACATAAACGGATTATTGATAAACTCCAATAATCTAGGAAAAGCATTTTCAATAGTATGAATTTCAAATAATTCTTCTTGTTGAAATTTGAATTTTAATTCTAATTTCAAAACAT
>JAIEMH010000210.1 GCA_019752245.1 Flavobacteriaceae bacterium | reverse complement strand
CAAGCAAAAAGATAAACTTGTGTGAGTTGCTGCCACACGTCGCCACAGACAGGTTCAGAGTTGGAATAATGTCCCTGTTTTATTCTATATCATTAGAAGTTTGCTTTAGAAATGTTTCTTTTTCTGTTGAACAATCTAAAAACAACAAACGGTTTGAACTTCAATTTGATGGTATTTATAGAAATGCTGCGATTTGGTTAAACGGATTTTATGTTGGAACCAATTTTAGTGGTTACGTTGGAAGTTCTTATGATGTTTCAGATTACATCAATTATGATGGTGATAATGTACTAGTTGTTCGTGTTGATGCTACTCAAAGTGAAGGATGGTTTTATGAAGGCGCTGGAATTTACAGACACGTTTGGTTGAATGTAACAGACAAAACGTTTATCCCAGAAGATGGTGTTTTTGTTTATTCTGAAGTAAAAGGTAAAAATGCTGAAGTTACCATTGAAGCTACCGTTCAAAACAACAATTTAAAAACTACAAATGGCTCGGTTTACTCCTATATTACCGATAGAAACGGAAAAATTTTGGCCAAAACATCGGAGCAAAAAGTAAGTTTAGGAATCCATAAAACCTTCACGGTAAAACAAAAGTTAAACCTTAGTAATGCGCAACTTTGGTCTTTAGAAAATCCTTATTTGTACAAAGTAATCTCTGTAGTAAAATCAGGAAATCAAATTGTACACCAAACTAAAACGCGTTTCGGAATTAAAACCGTAAAATTTGACGCTAAAGAAGGTTTTTTTCTTAACGGAAAACATGTAAAAATACAAGGAACAAACAACCATCAAGACCATGCTGGAGTTGGAAGCGCATTACCCGATTACCTCCAATATTACCGTATCAAATTATTGAAAGAAATGGGTTCTAATGCCTACAGAGCTAGTCATCATGCACCAACTCCAGAACTTTTACAAGCTTGTGATAGTTTGGGAATGTTGGTTTTAGACGAACAAAGATTGTTAAATAGCAGTCAAGAATATGTTGACCAATTCAAACGTTTGATTAAACGTGACCGAAATCATCCCTCTGTTTTTTTATGGTCTATTGGAAATGAAGAACAAAACATTCAAGGAAATGACTTTGGAAAAAAAATTGCACAATCGCTTTTGGCTGTTCAAGAAGAGTTAGATCCAACGCGAACAAGCACTTATGCTGCTGATGTGGGTAATGATTTTAAAGGAGTTAATGAAGTCATTCCAATTCGTGGATTCAATTATCGCGAATATGCTGTTGCCGATTATCATCGCGATCATCCCAATCAACCACTTCTTGGAACCGAAATGGGAAGTACTGTAACTACTCGTGGAATTTACGAAAAAGACAGTATCCGAGCTTATGTTCCCGATCAAGATATTACTGCTCCATGGTGGGCAAGCAAGGCAGAAACTTGGTGGAAATTGGCCGCAGAAAACAACTATTGGATGGGCGGTTTTGTTTGGACTGGTTTTGATTATCGAGGCGAACCAACACCATACAAATGGCCAAACATTAATTCGCATTTCGGAATTTTAGATGTTTGTGGTTTTCCAAAAAATATTTATTACTATTATAAAAGTTGGTGGACCAATGAAGATGTTTTACACATTTCACCGCATTGGAATTGGCCAGAACAAGTTGGAAAACCAATTGATGTTTGGGTAAATTCTAACGCCGATGAGGTTGAACTTTTCTTGAACGGAAAAAGTTTAGGAAAGAAAATAATGCCACGAAACAGTCATTTGCAATGGAATGTTATATACGAGCCAGGAACTTTAGAAGCTATTGGGTATAAAAATGGTAGAAAGCTAACTTCAAAAATTGAGACTACTAATCAAGCTTATAACGTGGTGCTTACTCCAGATAAAACTATTTTAACTGCTGATGGAAAAGACGCAACAGTTATCAATATTTCTATTACCGATGATAAAGGTCGCGAAGTTCCGGTTGAGGATAATTTGGTAAAATTTTATATTTCTGGAAATGCTAAGATTATTGGTGTCGGAAACGGTGATCCAAGTTCGCACGAACCAGATAAATGTGTAGCTGGTGCTTGGCAAAGAAGTGCTTTTAACGGAAAATGTCAGGTCATTGTTCAAGCTGAGAAAATGGTTGGTGAAGTAACATTTGAAGCCAAAGCCAACGGATTGAAATCTGCATCAGTAATCATAAATCTAAAAAAATAATATTCTGTTTTTATAGCAATGAAGAAAAAACTAATACAACACACAACGGAACATTTTGAAAAATTGTTTCACAACCAACCTGAGTCTATTTTTCTTTCTCCGGGAAGAATAAATATTATAGGCGAGCATGTAGATTACAATGACGGTTTTGTTTTGCCAGCAGCAATTAACAAATACATCTGTTTTGCGATTTCTAAAAATCAAAATTCAGAATGTGCCATCATTGCAAAGGACTTGAATGAAGCATATAAATTTGATTTGAATGACAAGCTAAAGCCTATTGATAAAATGTGGGTAAACTACATTTTAGGTGTGTTGCATCAACTTAAAAATAAGGGATTAAGGCAAGGTTTTAATATCGTTTTCAGCAGTACCATTCCAATGGGTGCAGGACTTTCTTCATCGGCAGCTTTAGAATGTGGTATTGGTTATGCGATTAATAAACTATATGCTTTAGGACTTTCAAAAGAAGAAATTGCACTAATCGGACAAAAAGCGGAACATACTTTTGTTGGTGTAAATTGCGGAATTATGGATCAATTTGCATCGGTTTTTGGCAAGAAAAATAAAGTTATTAAGCTTGATTGTACTACCTTAGAATATGACTATCACAAAGCCGATTTCAAAAAATATTCGTTACTTTTATTGGATAGTAATGTAAAACACACGCATTTGACATCAGGCTATAACGACAGAAGAAATGAAGTTGAACGAGGTTTAGCCATCATAAAAAAACATTTTCCAGAAGTAAAAACATTCAGAAATTGTACAGAAAAAATGCTTGTTGAACTGAAAGAACAACTGGGCGAAATTATTTTTAAAAGATGTCATTTTGTTGTAAAAGAAATTCAACGTGTTCAAGATGCGGTTACTGCTATTGAAAATTCTGATTTTAATAAATTGGGTCAATTAATGACTGAAACGCATCATGGTTTGTCTAAAGAATATGAAGTAAGTTGTGACGAAATCGACTTTTTAGTTGGTGCTGTTGCAAATGAAACTTCGGTTTTAGGTGCTCGAATGATGGGTGGAGGTTTTGGAGGTTGTTCTATAAATTTAGTAGAAAAAGGTTCAGAAAAAGAGCTTGTCGAAAAAATAGCAGAACAATACAGAACCTCTTTTGGTATTGAATTAAAATCGTATAAAGTAAAAATTTCAAAAGGAACCACAGCATACAAACAGACAGAACTATAGAGAAAAAGATTAAAAATCGACGATTCTATTTGTTTAAAAAGTAAAACATCACACCTTAACGACAATGCAAACATTCAACAATAACGAACATCCTCATAGAAGATATAATCCTTTGTTAGACGAATGGATTTTGGTTTCACCACATCGTGCCAAGCGTCCGTGGCAAGGACAAAACGAAAAAATATCGGAAGACAATCGACCAGAGCACGATGAAAATTGTTATTTATGTTCTGGGAATGTGCGCTCTAATGGAGTTAAAAATGATGATTATACCGATTGTTATGTGTTTGAAAATGATTTTTCTGCTTTATTGAAAGAGGAAGTTTTATTTGAAAATCATTCGAAACCCTTATTTCAGCAGAAACCAGAAAGAGGAATTAATAAAGTAATTTGCTTTTCGCCCAAACACAATTTGACTTTGCCAGAAATGGAAGTTTCAGAAATTGAAAAAGTGGTTAAAACTTGGAAGGAGCAATACATAGAATTGGGAAGTCAGGATTTTATCAATTATGTTCAAATTTTTGAAAATAAAGGAAGTGTGATGGGTTGCAGTAATCCACATCCACACGGACAAATTTGGGCGCAGTCGTCGTTGCCAACACAAGTAGAGAAAACACAAAAAAACCTTCGTTCGTACTACGATAAAAACCAAACTAGTTTACTTAAAGATTATTTGGAGGAAGAGTTGCAATTGCAAGAACGTATTGTACTTGAAAATGATCATTTTGTGGTTTTGGTTCCTTTTTGGGCAACTTGGCCCTATGAAACTATGATTATTAGCAAAAGACATTTTGGAAATATCATTGCCATGAGTAAGGACGAAACTACTGCTTTTGCCGAAATTATAAAAGGAATTACGGTTAGATATGACAATTTATTTGAGACTTCTTTTCCGTATTCGTCTGGAATTCATCAAGCACCAACCGATAGAATTTCGCATCCAGAATGGCATTTTCACATGCATTTTTATCCGCCATTATTGCGCAGTGCAACGGTAAAGAAATTTATGGTTGGTTATGAAATGTTAGGCGAGGCACAGCGCGATATTTCACCAGAGCAAAGCGCAAAGATTTTAAGAGAATTGCCAAGCGTTCATTATAAACTTTAGTTTTTTTAAATAAAGTAACAGTCTACATATTTTTAATAACATAAGTTAC
>JAIEMH010000031.1 GCA_019752245.1 Flavobacteriaceae bacterium | reverse complement strand
TCTTTGTTTTCTGCATCAAAAGAAGAAAGTCATAAATATTTTTCTTTATCTACAGAGAGAAAAACAATTTTAATTATCGGAATTAGTGCTGGATTTGCTTCTGTTTTTGGAACACCACTGGCCGGAGCATTGTTTGCTCTAGAAGTCTTGTTTTTTAGTAAAATCAGTTTTAAAAGTATTATTCCCTCTTTTTTCACAGCATTTGTGGCTTTTTATACGGTTGAATTTTTACACGTAAAACATACTCATTATTCCATTCCATTTGTTCCAGAATTGTCCATTTCAAATTTGGGTTGGGTTCTTTTCGTTGGAGTTCTATTTGGTTTAACCGCCTTGTTTTTTTCTAGAATTACTCATTTTTTTGGAAAAGTATTTTCTAAATTAATTACATTTCCTCCTGTTCGTCCTTTACTTGGAGGATTAATTTTGTCAATTGCATTTTACTTCATTGGAAGTACAAAATATATAGGTTTGGGAATTCCAACAATTGTAGATTCTTTTCAAAATGCTAGTGAAAATTATGATTTTTTATTAAAAATTCTATTCACAGCATTCACACTTGGAGCCGGATTTAAAGGTGGAGAAGTAACTCCTTTATTTTTTATTGGAGCCACTTTAGGTAGTGCTTTGTCAGCATTTGTGCCTTTACCAATAGCACTTTTAGCAGGAATGGGATTTGTAGCAGTATTTTCTGGCGCAACGCACACACCTATTACATGCACAATTATGGGAGTGGAACTTTTTGGGTTTACTTGCGGAATCTATATTGGAATAGCCTGTCTTACAGCTTATTTCTGTTCAGGTTCTATCGGAATTTATAGCTCTCAAATTACTAAAGGACCAAAATATGTATTGTATAACCGTTTTAAAAAACAAGAATTTAAAAATATTTAAAATTTGAATTCCAAAATAAACTAAATTAAAATCTATTATTGCTAATTTTGCGCAAAATTTCACAAATTAAAATTAAAATTAGATCTTAAAAAAATGGCACAATTCTTCAATCCTTGGCACAATGTTACTCCTGGTGATGAACTTCCTGAAATTGTTAACGGAATAATTGAAATTCCAAAAGGAACTAGAGCAAAATACGAACTCGACAAAGACAGTGGTTTACTAAAATTAGATAGAGTACTTTTTTCTTCTATGTATTATCCTGCAAATTATGGTTTTATTCCTCAAACTTATTGTGACGATAAAGATCCGCTAGACATTTTAGTAATTTCGCAAATTGACGTTGTACCAATGTGCATCGTTCCCTCTAAAGTTATTGGAGTAATGCGTATGTTAGATAACGGTGAAGCCGATGACAAAATTATTGCTGTAAGTGCAGGTGACCCAAGTGTAAATCACATAAATGATATTTCTGAATTGCCAGCACATTTTATTTCTGAATTAAGAAACTTCTTTGAAGATTATAAAAAACTAGAGAAGAAAACTGTAAAAGTTGAAGATTTTTTAGGTAAAGAGACAGCTATTGAAATTCTAAATGAAAGCTTTAAACTTTACAACAAACATTTTTCAAAATAGAATTTAAGATAATATTATCGTAATTGATTTATCTACTTTATTTTAAAAAATGTAAATTCGCACACTATGAACGAAAAAGACATTCAAGCCATTAAAGAATTATTGGCTTCGCCTAAAAAAATTGCAATCATTCCGCATCGAAGTCCAGATGGAGATGCAATGGGCTCTACATTGGGATTGTATCATTTTTTATCAAAAATGAATCATCAACCAGTTGTAATTGCTCCTAATGATTTTCCAAACTTTTTAGCATGGATGCCTGCTTCAGATAGTGTTTTAGTGTATGAAAATGATCGAGTAACAACAACACAAATCTTGCAAGAAGCAGAGTTGGTTTTTACTCTAGATTTTAATGCGTTGCACAGAACTGGTGAAATGGAACAAGTACTTAACAAAATTACAGTTCCAATGATAATGATTGATCACCATCAATTGCCAGATACTTATGCAACCTTCACCTACTCAGACACTACTTTTGGTTCAACATGTGAGATGATTTATAATTTTATTGGTTTTTTAAATCAGAAATCACTTATAGACAAAACTATTGCAACTTGTCTATATACAGGGATTTTAACTGACTCTGGTGGTTTTCGTTTTCCAAAAACAACAGGAACAACACATAGAATTGTTGCAGATTTTATTGATTTAGGAATAGAAAATACAGAAATTCCAAATTGGCTTTTCGACAATAATTCTTATGATAGATTGCAACTTCTAGGAAGAGCATTACAAAACATGAAAGTTATTGCAGAACATAAAACCTCATACATTACACTTTCGCAGAAAGAATTAGATGAATTTAATTATGTAAAAGGCGATACTGAAGGAATTGTGAATTATGGATTGACAATAAAAGGCATCATTTTTGCCGCCATTTTTATCGAACATAGAGATGAGAATATTATCAAAATTTCGTTCCGTTCGCAAGGTGATTTTGATGTAAATCAATTTGCTCGAAATCACTTTAATGGTGGAGGACATATTAATGCCGCTGGAGGAAAATCTAACGATTCGATGGAAAAGACAATCAAAAAATTTGAAGAACTTGTTTCAAAAATCAACACATAACATGAAAAATATAAAAATTGGCTTAGTATTAAGTATTACTATTATTTCACTTGTGAGTTGCAAACAACAACAAGCCAGAATGCCCATATCGCAATCTTCAGGAACATTTATGAATGAGTCTGTTGAGCGAAACAAAAAACTTATTAAAGGTGAAGAAGGACAAATTGATGCTATTATAAAAAGTAATCCTAAAATCCAATATATAGCTTCCAAAAAAGGATATTGGTACCATTATGATGTCAAAAATGAGAAAGATACTATGAATCCTAAAAAAGGAGATGTAGCCTATTTTGATTATGAAATTAAAGATTTAAAAGGCAATGTAATTTATTCACAATTAGAATTAAAACCGCAAACCTATGTTGTAGACAAACAAAACATTATGATGGGATTGCGCGACGGTATTAAATTAATGCGTAAAAACGAAACTGTAACTTTTTTATTTCCTTCACACATGGCATTTGGATATCATGGTGACAACAGAAGAATAGGAACCAACGAACCTTTAATGTGTACAGTAACCTTAAATGATTTTAAACCAGAAATAAAATAAAACTAGAATAAACAATTAAAATGAAAAGAATAGCAAGCTTATTATTAGTGTTAATCGCCACAATATCTGTAGGTTGTAAAGGAGATGATCATGCTAATTTACCTGATGGATTATATGCAGAATTTGAAACATCAAAAGGCACAATTTTAGTAGAACTAGAATACAAAAAAACACCTATAACAGTTGCTAACTTTATCACATTAACAGAAGGTACAAACCCATTTGTTTCAACAGATTTTAAAGGAAAAGAGTTTTACGACGGTTTAAAATTCCACCGGGTAATTTCAAAATGTAATGGTGATGCCGAAGACTTTATGATTCAAGGTGGCGATCCTCTTGGAAACGGAAGTGGCGATGCTGGTTATAAATTTAAAGATGAAATTACTGATTTAAAATTTGATAAAGGAGGTTTGTTGGCTATGGCAAACTCAGGACCAACTACAAACAGCAGCCAATTTTTTATTACTATTAAAGAAACGCCTTGGTTGGATGGAAAACATACTATTTTTGGTCACGTTATTGAAAAAGGGATGGAAGTTGTAAACACTGTTGTTCAAAATGATGACATTAACTCAGTACGAATTATAAGAAAAGGTGAAGCAGCAAAAAAGTTTGATGCAATAAAAGTATTTAGTGATTATTTCAATACAGAATCTGAAAATCAAAAAAAACAAGCAAATATTGACGCAAAAATTCTTAAACAAGCAACTACTGATAAAATTGCCTTTTTTGCCGATAAAAAAGCTGCTGCTACAAAATCATCAACTGGTTTACTTTACTCTATTTTCGAAAAAGGAACTGGTAAAAAACCAACCAACGGAAGTACTGTATATGTTCGTTATGCAGGTTTTTTAGAAAATGGTACTCTATTTGATACAAGTTCAATAGAAGTGGCAAAAGCATTCGGAAAATTTGATCCACAAAGAGAAGCGCAAAATGGTTATGCACCAATTCCTTTTACAATTGGTTCTAAAGGTGCAATGATTCCTGGCTTTGAAGAAGGTCTTTCTAAATTGAATTTTGGTGATAAAGCAATATTATTTATTCCTTCAAACTTAGGTTATGGTGAAAATGGTGTTAGTGATGTAATTCCGCCTAATGCTAATATCATATTTGAAGTAGAAGTAGTTGAAAAATGTAACTAATTTAAATAAAAACAATTAACAAAATAACCATGAAACTTAAATTTAAAATTATATTGTTGTTCTTTTTAGGAATGACAATAAGTAATGCACAAACAAAAAAAGCTTCAACAAGTAAAAAAAAGTTAGCTACGACAAATGTTGCTAAAGCTGAAGTTAAACCGACAAATGTAAATCCAAATGAGGGTATTTTTGCAGAAATTGAAACTACTAAAGGTAAAATTGTAATTCAACTAGAATATAAAAAAACACCT
>JAIEMH010000310.1 GCA_019752245.1 Flavobacteriaceae bacterium | reverse complement strand
TATCATTTCCTCGAAACGAAAACGAAACATTACTTACACCTCCAGAAATATTAGCATACGGAAGATTTTCACGAATCCATTTTGTGGCTCTGAAAAAATCTAATGCGTTTAATTTATGTTCGTCCATTCCAGTTGCAACTGGAAAAATATTTGGATCGAAAATAATATCTTGTGCAGGAAAATGAACTTCGTTTACAAGAATATCATAACTTCTTTTACTTATTTCAATGCGTCTTTCGTAGGTATCAGCTTGACCATCTTCGTCGAAAGCCATTACTATTACTGCAGCGCCATATCGTTTAATTAATTTGGCATGATGGATAAAAGTTTCTTTTCCTTCTTTAAGCGAAATAGAGTTTACAACAGCTTTCCCTTGTACAACTTTTAATCCAGCTTCGATGATTTCCCACTTGGAACTGTCAATCATAACTGGAACTCGAGCTATATCTGGTTCGGCAGCAATTAAATTTAGAAATTTGGTCATCGCATAAACGCCGTCGAGCATTCCTTCGTCCATATTGACGTCGATGATTTGTGCGCCACCTTCAACTTGTTCTCTTGCTACAGAAAGTGCTTCGTTGTATTTTTCTTCTTTTATTAATCTGAGGAATTTACGCGAACCAGTTACGTTGGTGCGTTCGCCAACGTTTACGAAAATAGATTCTTCTGTAACGAAAAGTGGTTCTAGACCTGATAATTGTAAATTTATTTTGTTTGTTCTTGACATTATCTTATGCTGACTTAATTTCAGTATCTTTTATTTTTTAACCACAAATTTTAAATTGCTGCTAATTCTGATTTTCTTGGTTTGAATTGTGCTGCGACTTCTGCAATTGCTTTTATGTGTTCTGGTGTTGTGCCGCAACAACCGCCAATTATATTGATTAAATTATCTTGCAAATATTCTTTAATTAATGCTTGCATTTCTTGTGGCGTTTGGTCGTATTGACCGAAGGCGTTTGGCAATCCTGCGTTTGGATGTGCCGAAATATTTAGTTGTGTATTGTGCGCCAATCTTTTTAAATATGGTTTTAATTGGTCTGCTCCAAGTGCGCAATTGAAGCCAATACTTAACAAATCGATGTGTTGAATTGAAATTAGAAATGCTTCGACCGTTTGTCCAGAAAGTGTTCTTCCAGAAGCATCGGTAATTGTTCCTGAAACCATTACAGGAATGTCTAGATTTCGTTCTTCTTTTACTTCTTCGATTGCGAAAAGTGCGGCTTTTGCGTTTAGTGTGTCGAATATAGTTTCTACCAATAAAACGTCGCTTCCTCCATCGATTAAGGCTTCGACTTGTAGTTTGTAGGCGATTCTTAAATCGTCGAAAGTTACGGCGCGATAACCTGGATCGTTTACATCTGGTGACATTGACGCGGTTCTATTTGTTGGCCCAATTGAACCTGCAACGAAACGTGGTCTGTCTGTAAATTCGTCTGCAACTTGGCGTGCTATTTTGGCTGATTCGTAGTTGAGTTCGTAAACTAGATCTTCCATGTGGTAATCGGCCATCCCGATTGTTGTTCCAGAGAATGTGTTAGTTTCTACAATATCGGCTCCGGCCTGAAAATACAGACGGTGGACTTGTTTTACGGCTTCGGGTTGGGTTAATGAAAGTAAATCATTATTGCCTTTTAATGGATGTGGAAAATCTTTGAAACGTTCGCCACGGAAATCTTCTTCGGAGAAGTTGTTGCGTTGTAGCATCGTTCCCATTGCTCCGTCTAGAACTAGGATTCTTTCTTTTATTGCTTGGTTTATTTTTGACATAATTTTTTTGTTTCACAAAGATTCACGAAGTTTTCACTAAGTTTCGCTAAGTTTTATTTTAAAACAATTTTAAACCATTAAGTAAGTTTAGTTTATTAAGAAATAGTTCTTTTTGAAACTTGAATTTCACAAAAATGGAATACTCTTTAGCCCTGATTGCAGCGGTATCTTTTTATTTTTTTCTTAAAAAATAAAAAATATAGCGGAAAGCAGGAATAAGGTTTGCTGAAAATGCGCAAGCCATTCGCTCTTAAAAAAATTATATGTTATTGTGAAAGTGAGAGGAAATTCTCGGGGTTATCTGTTTCCGATAAATCGGAATAGAATGTAGCACCTTCTACAGTTGTAGGGTTGCTAAGCTTTCATCGAGTCTAATCTCTCCAGCTTTCGTGATAACAGTCAATAAGTTTATGAACAGTGCAAAGTAATGACATAGAATTTTATTTTGCAAGTGTTTGTGAAAAATAAAAACCTACAACGATATAGTGTTGCAGGTCTTAGGGTTGGGTTGGTTGTAAATTATTGAAAAACAGCTTCTTTTATTTTTATTTTATCGGCAATTTTTAGGATATCGGTTAGTACGCCACGAGCTGTAACTTCTTTTCCTGCGCCTGCGCCTTGAATGACAATTGGGATTTCGCCGTAGGATTTTGTGTAGATTTCTATCAAATTATCGGCTCCTTTTAACTGACCTAATGCTGTTGATTTTGGGACAGAAATGAGTTTGACTTCGAGTTTTTGAGTGGTTACATCAAGTTCGCCAACATATCGTAAAACGTGATTTTGTGCTTGAGTTATTTTGGCAATGTTAAATGGTTTGTCAAATAATGTTTTGTTGATTGCGTATTGTGCTTTGGAATGTTGCTCGTTTAATTCTGGAAGCAAAAGTGATGCGATTTTGATGTCGGAAAATTCAAATTTCTGTTCGATTTCTCTTGCTAGAATTAACAATTTTCTCGCAACATCGTTTCCTGATAAGTCTTCACGTGAATCGGGTTCGGTGTATCCGTTTTTTTCGGCATCTGCTAGGATTTTTGAAAATGTAGTTTCTTCTGCTGAAAATCTGTTGAAAATATAGCTTAATGAACCAGAAAAAACACCTCTGATTTTTGTGATTTTTTCGCCTGAAAAATGCAAATCATTTATCGTTTGAACTACTGGTAAGCCAGCTCCAACATTGGTTTCATAAAGAAAGGTTCTATCGAAGTTTTTTAAATTTCTTCTTAATTCGTTGTAGAAATCTAAGTGTAATGTATTAGCTTTTTTATTGGCTGTAACAATATTAAATCCGTTTTGGATTAATGGAATGTAGCTTTTTACTATATCTGAACTTGCTGTGGCATCAACTGCGATTAGATTTTCGAATTGTTGTTCTTGCACATACTCGATAATATCTTCAATTCTGAAAGGAATTGCTGATTGTGCAAAATTAGCTTCCCATTGATTTTTAACACCTTCTTTTTCGAAAAAAGCGAGCGTTGAATTGGTGATTATTGGAAATCTCAAATCGATATTTCTTTTTTCTAAGAAGAATTTCTGACTTTCGACAACTTGATTTATTAAAGTACTACCGACATTTCCGATTCCGAAAAGGATGACATTTATTCTAAGCGTTGACATGATTTTGTTGTTTTTGTTTATTAAAAATAGGTTCTAATATTTGTGCTAATTGGTCGAATTCAATCAAGAAAGCGTCGTGACCGTGAATGGATTTTATTTCGTGATAGAAAACATTTTGCTTGATTGGTTTTAATATTTCAAATGTTTCCCGATTTTCATCTGGAATAAAAAAGTAATCGGTATCGACTGCAACTATGTGAATGTTGGCTGAAATTTTGGCTGCTGAAATTTCAAAATCGTTGGTTTCCTTTGTAATATCAATTGTTTTTAGCAAATGATTCATGAGTTTGTAGGCGGATAATTTGAATCGGTTTTGTAATTTAAATCCGTGATTTACGAGCCAGCTTTCTATTTGAAAATCATTCAATTGAGATTGCTTGCTTCTATTGAATTTCTTCTTTAACGACTGTGGCGTTCTGTACAAAAGCATCGCATGAAGTCGCGCATCAACAATTGGACTATCCGAATTGTTTAGAATTTGATCTTGAACTAAAACATTAGCAATTACCCAATCGGAAGCTTTCCAATCGGTTGCAATTGGAATTAAATTTTGAAATTTTGTTGGTTGCAAATTTGCCATTTCCCAAGCAATTCCTCCACCTAAACTTCCTCCAATTAATGCGAAAACAGTTTCTATTTGAAGCAAATTAATTCCTTCTAAAAAAATGTTAGCAATGTCCTTAGCTGTAAAATCTTTGTAATTTGTAATTAGATTTTCTGGATTTCCATCAAAACCATTTCCGGGAATGTTGAAGGCGATTATGGTAAAATGATTGGTGTCGATGATTTTATTTTCTCCAATCAAATCATTCCACCAACCGTTTTCTCCAGTAACTTTGGAATTTCCGGTAAGTGCATGATTGACAATCACGATAGGAGCATTTCCTATTGGTTGACCAAAAGTTTGATAGAATAATGGACTTTTGGAAAGCAATTTTCCATTTTCTAATTTGAAATTTAGAATCTCTATTTTTTGTAACATTTTTTATTTTTTTAAACCATTATGGCACTAATAAAATTGAGTTTTGTTTTGATTTTAATTTCTAATTCATTTTTGAAAAACTGCCTTCAATCGCGACATTGAAGACAGTTTTACAAACAAAATCTAAACAATATATCCAACAGGTAATGAAACAAATGCAGCCTTCAAATCAGCTTTCAAATCATCGATA
>JAIEMH010000280.1 GCA_019752245.1 Flavobacteriaceae bacterium | reverse complement strand
TTGAAACTCAGCATCACCAACAGCAAGTACCTCATCAACAATCAAAATTTCAGATTCCAAATGTGCCGCAACAGCAAAAGCCAAACGAACATACATACCAGACGAATAACGCTTTACAGGCGTATCAATATAACGATCAACACCCGAAAAGGCAACAATCTCATCAAACTTTCTAGTGATTTCTGCACGACGCATCCCAAGAATAGCACCGTTCAAATAAATATTTTCGCGTCCAGTCATTTCAGGATTAAAACCAGTTCCAACTTCCAATAGCGAAGCAATCCGACCGTTTACTCTAAAATTTCCTGTGGTAGGTTTAGTAACCTTACTCAAAAGCTTCAATAAAGTACTTTTTCCAGCACCATTTCTACCAATGATACCTACAGCATCACCTTGTTCTATTTCAAAATTAATATCTTTCAAAGACCAAACATAATCACTAGTGCCCTTTTGACTTCTATCGTTGGAATCGCCTATTTTAAGGTAAGGATCTTCCTTACCGCGAACCTTACTCCAAAAACGATTCAAATCATGCGAAATAGTGCCTGTACCAACTTCTCCCAGTCGGTATTGTTTGGATATATTTTCAGCCTTTATAGCAAGTTGTTTCATCTATTATATTTTCTAATCAAAATTCCAAATTCAAACCTCTTTCCTCTTTCCTCTTTCCTCTTTCCTCGTACCTCTTTCCTCTTTCCTCTTTCCTCTTTCCTCTTTCCTCTTTCCTCTTTCCTCTTTCCTCTTTCCTCTTTCCTCTTTCCTCTTCCCTAAACCGTATCCATAAAACCCTTCTCAACCTTATTAAAAATAACCGTTCCCACTACAAGTAAAACCAAAGTAAATACAGTCGTATAAAGCAAACTATAAGGATCAAAATGACCTTTTCCTAAATACCCATACCTAAAACATTCAAAAATACCAGTCAACGGATTGGCATTGATGAGCCACAAATATTTTTGAGGCATAGCAGATATAGGATAAACCACAGGAGTAGCATACATAAACAACTGAATACCAAAAGTCAACAAGAAAGTTAAATCTTTATATTTTGTAGTCATAGAAGAAAAAATCATTCCCAACCCTAAAGCAAAAGCAGCCATTAACAAAATCAAAAAAGGCGTTGCCAAAACCCAAACATTAGGTTGAATACTGTGTTTAACAAAAGTAAAATACAACACTACACCAACAAACAAAGCAAACTGAATAGCAAATTTCAATAAATTGGAAAACACTATCGATAAAGGCATAATCAATCTAGGAAAATAAACTTTACCAAAAATAGAGGCATTGCTCTGAAAAACACTTGAAGTTTTTACCAACGAATCCGAAAAATAGTTCCAAATGGTAATACCCGACAAGTAAAAAGCAATTTGTGGCAAACCATCAGTAGACAACTTGGCGACCTGACCAAAAAGAACAACATAGATCAAAGAAGTCAAAATAGGTTGCACAAAAAACCAAATAGGTCCCAATATAGTTTGTTTGTAAAAAGTAATAAAATCTCTTTTCAACAACATAAAAAGCAAATCTCTATAATGCCAAAGCTCTTTTAAATTTACTGAAAACAAAGAGTTCTCCGATTTTATTTCTTCTGTCCATACCTGGTTAGGGTTGCTCATAGTCTAATGTTAATTTAATTTATATTGTAAAATCTTCGTAAATAACCAATCCTTCCGTCGCTCTATAACCTTGCAACGAAAACACAACTTTACGTTTAATTTCTCCTTCTATTTTCAAGGCCAATTGATCGATATAACCAGCGTTTAAAGCGTCACCAACAACCAACACTTCAATAATTCCCGAATCGATGCCTTTGGCATAATCACCCAAAACAACAATTTGTTTCACATCACCCATTCTAGCCAATATCAGCTCTACAACAGCGTCAAGACCCAAATGCTGAAAAACAATCTTTTGAAGCGTAGCAAACAAAGGATGCTTAACATTAGCCTTATAAGTAACGCGATTTTGATTGGCTTTTTTTTCTAAATAACCAGCTTCAGACAAGTTATTCAACTCCTTTCTAATAGAGTTGGTAGATTCGTTCATCTCTTCGGCCAAACCTCTCAAATGACCAGTAGCAGCAGCATTGGTAAAAAATTTTACCAAGATTCTAATACGTGTTTTTGAAGTTATAAGCGATTCTAACATAATCAATTAATGACATAACGAGTAACAAAAGTACTCGTTATTTTTGAAACCCACAAGTTATCAAATAGTTAATTTAAAAATCCAGGACTTACAAAGCAATTAAATAGTTGACAACAGCATTCAAAAAAAAGCCAGCAACCTAAATAGGCTACTCCGCTCGAGAAGGGACTAAAAGACGAAGCGGCATGCCTAAAAAACACAAATTTCAAAAAAAAAATCACAAAAACACATTTTAGAATTTGCTACAAATTAGTAAATTAGCAATAAAAAAATCATGGCAAAAGTAATCGCTCCATTTAAAATTACAGGAACACTAGACGACCTTACCTTCTACATCGACCAAGAAAATACAAACCGAGTTAAAACTAAAGGCAATCCAGGCATCACAAAAGAACAATTCAGAGACAATCCCATTTTCGATAGAATAAGAAACCAAGCATCAGAATTTGGCAGTTGTGCAAAAAAAAGCCAAAGCTTTAGAAAAGTAGCCCATTATTTCAACAACAGGGCAAAAGACGGAAGTTTCTCTGGAAGATCCAACAAACTAATGCTGGACATTCTTAGCGAAGACCAAACCAACCCAACAGGAAGGCGTACCGTTGAAAAAGGATTGGAATCGCAAGACGCCAAAGAATACTTCATAGGATTTGAAGGAAACAAACTGCGTCCTCTAAAAAAAGTACTCAAAACAAAGTGGAACTGGAACGCCAACGAAAGCCAATTAACAATAAACAAATTCAACCCTATAAAACACATCGACTGGCCCGAAGAAGCAGAATTTGTCAGTATCGCAATCGCAAGAGCAAACTGGAACTACACAAACGATTCGTTCACAACAGAATACAGCAACGAAATAGTCATCAATAAAGAAGAAAAACCACTAAACATTCTATTAGAAACAAAAATCCCAACAGAAAATCAGCTGCAACTCACGTTTCTTTTCATCGGTTTTTCTATAAAATACAGAAAAACAACCAAAGAATTAAAAAGAAGCAACAACACAGTTTCAATAATTTGGAGCCACTAAAATTATACTTTCTTCAAAATATAATAAATTCCATTAGCAACTTTTATCTCTTGCTTCTCAAAGCCATTGGTAACAGCCGCATACGATTTATAAGCTTCTTTGGAAACCACAATAAAAGAACCTGTAGTCATTTTGTCAACTATAGTAAGAGATGAAAAATAACCAGGAAAACAAAAGCCAACCGTATTTAAATCTATAGATTGAAAATCACAAACAGAATAAAACGCAGGTGAAATACCGTCTAAATAAACTTTAGAATGTGCCGGAATTGCAGTTAACAAAGTATGTTTTGTTTCTTCTTGCAAAGCAAACTTAGCAGACTTTATGCTAGCTGAATAAACACTTAGACCACTCATTATAAAAATGGACAAAACATAAGCATACTTTATTTTATTAGATTTTAAGTCAGTAGTAGCTAACAAATAAACAAAAGCTATAATCAAATAAGGCGTAACGTATTGAAAATAATGAGCATAAGACGCAGCAAACAATACCAAAAAAGAAAACGGCAAAACCCATAAATAAATACTTCCCAACAATTTGCGATTGCCTTTTAATTGCAATAACAATCCAGGAATAAAAAGTAAATACAAATTGCAAGCAATAAAAAATAAAAAACCCAAACTATAAGTGAAAAAAGTAAAGTTTATGCCGGTTCCATTACCTTTTTCAAATTGTACTCCTTTTCCAAGCATGTACAAAATACTTTCGGTAAAAGTTGCACCATAATGAGATAAATAAACAACAAATAAAAGTAAGGGTAAAACAAACCCCAATCCAATAAAGAATACTTTTTTTATAATTCCTTGTTTGCCTAACAACACATCAATCCCAATAGGCATAAGAATAAACAAACCATATTGCTTTGATAAAAACGAAAGCGCTGCAGCCAAACCAACTACAACCAAATAAAAGTAGTTGGAAGAAGATTTATACGACAAATAATAATAAAAAGCCATCAATTGAAAACAAACCGAAAGGGGTTCAAGCATTATTTGACTTCCGTCTAGCAGTAACGAAACGAATACAAAATACAACGTAAAAAAAACGATTGCTCGTTGGTCTATGGAAATAGTTCTTAAAATTTTAAACAAATAAAATGCTGAAAACCCTATAATTAAAAAATTAATTAGCAATGAAAATCTCGAATCTGGAGCGTCTGAAAACAAATACGGAAGACCAACGGTAAGAATTGCCAAAGGGTTGTAAGCGGTAGCAATGTCAATAAAATAGATTTCACCAGCATAAAATTCTCTAGCCGATGCTAAATAATATCCAGAATCGGCACCAACCAAAGGATAAGCAAAATAACTAATCGCTACTAGAACTACTAAAAGAATAAGAATTGTTTGACCTATTTTGTAAAACTGGGTTCAAACCAGTTTTCTATTATGTTAAACTCTCAAATTTTACCGCCACTGGG